>CAMCNQ010000076.1 GCA_945875955.1 Limnohabitans sp. Rim8
GGGTCGTTTTGAACGGCTTCAATGAAGGCATCGATGGCTTGGTCTTGCTGGTCATTGAGCAAGTAGTTCAGCCCTTTGAAATAAGCCCTGGGCGCTTGCCTGTTGGCGATGCGCATTTGGCGCAAGTCCAGGCGCGAAGCCACCCAGCCCAAAGCGAAAGCTGCGGGCAGTCCCAGCAAAATCCAGGTCAAATCAAGTTCCATGAGGGCCGTCTGTCATGCTTGCAGAGTCCACCGAAGACAGGGGTTTGGGTTGACGGGTTGCTCGGTTACGCCACCACCTAGGCACCATGCCCAGCACACCCACCACAAGGCCTGCTGTAAAGGCCCCCAGCACCACCAAAACCATGGGCGCTTGCCAATAAGTGCCAAAAAAGAAGTTCACCCGCGTTTCTTGCTGGTTGTTCAGCGCAAACGCGAACAGCGTAAAAAAGACGGCGGCTTTCAGTAGCCACTGAAGCAGCCGAAGCAATCGTTTCATGGAACACCTTTGTGACAGCTTTGATTCTAACGGTGGCCTGAGTTGAGGCGAACCCGTCCAAGCTGTTGGTCAGGGGCAGTTGAAGTGAATGCCCCGACAGATTTCACGCTTCAGGTTGGGGTGCAGTTGCCAAGACCAGGGCTGTGCCCGCATCGACGGCTTCGCGCAAGGCCTTACCGGGTTTGAAATGGGGGACGCGTTTTTCGGGGATCTGAACACTTTCGCCAGATCGGGGATTGCGGCCAAGCCGGGGTGGGCGGCGGTTGATGGAAAAACTGCCAAAGCCACGGATCTCAATGCGGTGTCCCTTGACCAAGGCATCGCCCATGGCGTCCAGCACCGTTTTGACGGCCAGTTCGGCGTCCCGGTGGGTCAGTTGCGAAAAGCGCGCAGCAAGTTCTTCAACGAGATCAGAGCGTGTCATGGTTCAATTCGTCCTTCAGGCGGCTTGCTTGTGAGTTCTCTCAGCAAAAAGCCTGTCCCCATAACGGGAACAGGCTTCAAAGACAGCAAACGTCTTCAGATCAAGCAGATCAGTTGTTGTCCAACTTGGCGCGCAGCAAAGCGCCCAAGCTGGTGGTGCCAGCGTTTTCACGTGACGACTGCTGTGACAAGTTGGCCATGGCTTCTTGTTGGTCCACAGCGTCCTTGGCCTTGATCGATAACTGGATGTTGCGGGTCTTGCGGTCCACGTTCACCACCACAGCGGTCACTTCGTCGCCGACTTTGAGGACATGACTCGCATCTTCGACGCGGTCACGCGAAATTTCGCTGACACGCAGGTAGCCGATGATGTCTTCACCCAAGTCGATTTCAGCGCCCTTGGCATCCACCGTCTTGACCTTGCCGGTAACGGTCTGGCCTTTGTCGTTGATCGACACAAAGGTGGTGAAGGGGTCAGAGTCGAGCTGTTTGATGCCCAAGCTGATGCGCTCGCGGTCCACGTCCACCGCCAAGACCAAGGCCTCGACTTCTTGGCCCTTCTTGAATTCGCGCACGGCGTTTTCACCGGTTTCGTTCCAAGACAGGTCAGACAAGTGCACCAGGCCGTCGATGCCGGCAGCCAAGCCCACGAACACGCCGAAATCGGTGATCGACTTGATCGGGCCTTTGACGCGGTCGCCGCGCTTGGTGTTTTGAGCAAATTCTTGCCATGGGTTGGCACGGCACTGCTTCATGCCCAAGCTGATGCGGCGCTTGTCTTCGTCAATCTCCAAGACCATGACTTCGACTTCGTCACCCAAAGCGACGATTTTGGAAGGGGCCACGTTCTTGTTGGTCCAGTCCATTTCGGACACGTGGACCAGACCTTCGATGCCTGGCTCGAGTTCCACAAACGCGCCGTAGTCGGCGATGTTGGTGATCTTGCCGAACATGCGGGTGCTTTGGGGGTAGCGGCGGTTCACGCCCATCCATGGGTCGTCGCCCATTTGCTTGAGGCCCAAGGACACGCGGTTTTTCTCGGTGTCGAACTTGAGGATCTTGGCGGTGATCTCTTGACCTGCCGTGACCACTTCCGAGGGGTGACGGACACGGCGCCAGGCCATGTCGGTGATGTGCAACAAGCCGTCGATACCGCCCAAATCCACAAAGGCGCCGTATTCGGTGATGTTTTTGACGACGCCGTTCACGATGGAGCCTTCGCGCAGGTTTTCCATCAACTTGGCACGCTCTTCACCCATGGAGGCTTCCACCACCGCGCGGCGTGACAACACCACGTTGTTGCGCTTGCGGTCGAGCTTGATGACCTTGAATTCCAGGGTCTTGTTCTCATAGGGGGACAGGTCTTTGGTGGGACGGGTGTCGACCAAAGAACCGGGCAAGAAAGCGCGGATACCGTTGACCAACACGGTCAGGCCACCCTTGACTTTGCCACTGGTCACGCCGGTGACGAATTCGCCGGACTCGAGGGCTTTTTCCAGAGACATCCAAGACGCCAGGCGTTTGGCGGTGTCGCGCGACAAAATGGTGTCGCCGTAACCGTTTTCGATCGAGCCGATGGCCACGGAGACAAAATCGCCCACTTGGACTTCGACTTCACCCTGGTCGTTCTTGAACTCTTCAAGGGGCACGTAGGACTCGGATTTGAGACCGGCGTTGACCACCACAAAGTTGTGCTCGATGCGCACGACTTCGGCGGTGATGACTTCACCAGGGCGCATTTCGGTGCGCGTCAGGGATTCTTCGAAAAGGGCGGCAAATGATTCAGACATGGTGTTTCCTCATCCACATGTTCAGGACTGACGATCGCAAAAGGCGTCGTTTCCAGGAGCTGACAGTGGCGGTTGCTTGTGCGGGGTAAGCCGCGGTTGGTTAAAAAAATCCACGGAGCCGGTGTGCATGCTGCACGAAAGGAGCGCCGTGGAAACTCATGACAGCCCGCACAGGGCGGGCTGGTTTGGCCGAATTCGGTGTTTCAACCGAAAACTTGCCTGCTTTGCCACCAGACCATTACCTGTTCCACCGAGGCTTCGATGGTCAAGGACGAGTTGTCCAGTTGCAAGGCATCCTGCGCTGGCTTGAGGGGCGCAACGCTGCGGGACATGTCCCGTTCGTCACGCGCTTGCAAATCAGTGCGAAGAGCATCGATATTAGCCGAAAAACCCTTCAAAATCAATTGCTTATGCCGTCTTTCGGCGCGTTTTGCGGCGCTGGCGGTCAAAAAAACCTTCAAAGGCGCGTTCGGAAAGATCACGGTGCCCATGTCGCGGCCGTCGGCCAAAAGGCCCGGCAGGCGCTGAAACCTGTGCTGCAGATCGACCAAGGCCTCGCGCACTGCAGGCAAAACAGACACTTTGGAGGCGTTCATGCCGCCTTGCTCGCTACGGATCGCATCGGTCACGTCCACGTTGCTCAGCAGCACCTGCTCGCCTTCAAAGCGCACGGGCAGACTGCGGGCCATGTCCGCGATCTTCGCTTCGTCGGTGGCTTCCAGGGTCAGGCCCGCTTGCAAAGCGGCGTGGGCGGTCACGCGGTAAAGCGCGCCCGAGTCCAGGTAGTGGTAACCCAGTTGCGTGGCCACGCGGCTGGCCAGCGTGCCCTTGCCTGATGCGGTGGGGCCGTCGATGCAGATGACGGGAATGTTGGGGGCTGCCGTGTGCGCCACCGAGAACAAAGCCTCAAAGTAGTCCGGGAAGGTCTTGGCCACACACTGGGGGTCTTCGATGCGCACCGGCAGCTGGTCGGCGTTGAAGGCCGCCAGCGAGAAGCACATGGCCACGCGGTGGTCGTCGTATGTGTGGATGCTGGCGCGGCGCCACTGGTTGTCAGGCAGGGGGTGGATGGTGATCCAGTCCGGACCTTCTTCCACCGTGGCGCCCAACTTGCGGCTTTCGTTGGCCATGGCCACGATGCGGTCGGTTTCCTTCACACGCCAGCTGGCGATGTTGGTGAGCGTGGTGGGGCCGTCTGCGAAGAGCGCCATCACGGCCAGCGTCATGGCGGCGTCGGGGATGTGGTTGCAGTCCAGCGTGATGCCCTTGAGGGGCCAAGCGCCCCTTTTGATTTCAAGCCAGTTCGGGCCGCTGGTGATGTGGGCGCCCATTTGGGCGGCGGCTTCCGTGAAGCGGATGTCGCCCTGGATCGAGTCTGCGCCCACGCCCAGGATGCGGATGCCGCTGCCTTGGGCGATTGAGCCCAGCGCAATAAAGTAACTGGCCGAAGAGGCGTCGGCTTCAACGTGGATGCTGCCGGGCGATTGGTAGCGGCTGCCCGCCGGGATGACAAAGCGCGCCCAGCCTTGGCGTTCCACAGCGATGCCGTAGCGCGCCAGCAGCTTGAGGGTGATCTCGATGTAGGGCTTGCTGATGAGCTCGCCCACCACCTCGATGGTGATGGCGCGGTCCTGCGCGGCCAGTGGCAGCGCCATCAGCAAGGCGGTGAGGAACTGGCTGGACACATCGCCGCGCACGGGGATGGGCTTGTCGAGTTGCAGCGCAGGTTTGCCAATGTGCAAAGGCGGAAAACCCTCCTTGCCCAGGTAGGCGATGGAGCAGCCCAGCTCGCGCAGCGCGTCCACCAAGTCGCCGATTGGGCGCTCGTGCATGCGGGGCACGCCTTTGAGGGTGAAGTCGCCGCCTTGCACCGCCAAAGCCGCGGTGAGCGGGCGCATGGCCGTGCCCGCGTTGCCCATGAAAAACTCAAGCGCTTGAGTTGGCCAAGCACGGCCGCCCAGACCGGTGATGGTCACCGTGGTGCCCGCCACCTCGACGCCGCAGCCCAGTTGGCGCAAAGCGGCCAACATCACACGGGTGTCGTCGGAGTCCAGCAGGTCGTGCACCACGGTGGTGCCTTGGCACAGGGCTGAGAGCAGCAGCACGCGGTTGGAGATGCTTTTGGAGCCGGGCAGGGTGACGCTGCCGGATGCGCCTTGAAGCGCGGGAATGTCAAGAAAGGCGGTGGAGAACATGGGTCAGTCTTCGGCAGCAGAATTGCAAGCGTTGCCCGCCTGCAGTGACCAGGATGAGCGCACATCGCTGGCTTGTTGTATCAGTTGCTGCAGCGCAGCGGTGTCGCCTTGCGTCAAGGCGTTTTCAAACTGCTCAAGCGCGGCGCGAAAGTGCGCGATTTGCGTGAGCATTTCCGATTGGTTGGCGCTCAGGATGTCGCGCCAGACGGCCGGGTCGCTGGCCGCAATGCGCGAAAAATCTCGAAAGCCTGGGCCCGCCATCTCCAAAAACGCTGCGCCTTGCGGCTGGGCTGTCAGTGCATTCACGGCGGCAAAGGCCAGCAGGTGCGGCAGGTGGCTGACGGCGGCAAAGGTGGCGTCGTGCGCCTCGGGCGTCATCTGGCTCACGTGGCTGCCCATGGCGGTCCACACCCTGCTTGCCGTTTGTATTTGGCGAAGGCTGTTTTGCGGCAAAGGCGTGAGGATGCAGCGGCGGTTTTGGTAGAGCCCGCCCTCGGCGTGCTCGATGCCTGCCACTTCTTTGCCCGCAATCGGGTGAGCGGGTACAAAGCAGCTGAGGCGTTCACCCAAGTGGGCTTTCGCGGCAGCGACCACATCGGATTTGGTCGAGCCCACGTCCATCAATAAGGCAGTGGGCAAGAGGGTGCCCTGCAGGGCCGCAAAGCTGGCGTGCATCGCACCCACGGGAACGGCCAGCAAAACCAAGTCAGCACCTTGCACGGCCTCGGCCACGCTGTGGCAGGCTTGGTCGATGACCCCCAGCGCGACGGCACGTTGACGTGTTTTTTCGGAAGCGCTGAAACCGGTGATGTGTTGCACCAGGCCTGCTTCGCGCAAGGCCAGCGCGAACGAGCCGCCCATCAGGCCGCAGCCAATCAGGGCCAGGCGTTGGAACTTCACTGCGCGCTCACTCAGGCACAGGGTAAGAACCCAAAACTTTGTAGAACGCACACAGGCTCTGCAACTCTTGCAGGGCCGCAGCCACATGCGGCTCGCTGATGTGGCCTTGCAGGTCGATGTAGAAGTAATACTCCCACTGGCCCGATTTGGCGGGGCGCGACTCAAAGCGGGTCATGGACACGCCGTTGTTCTTGAGCGGCACCAGCAAGTCGTGCACCGCACCCGGGCGGTTGGGCACCGACACCACCAAGCTGGTGCAGTCTTTGCCCGAGGCCGGCGGTGTGGCCAGGGTCTGGGGCAGGGAGATCACCGCAAAGCGGGTGCGGTTGAAGGCCTCGTCCTGGATGGCGTGGTGCACGATGTGCAGGGCAAACTGGCTCGCTGCCCGTTCGCTGGCCAGCGCAGCCCAAGCCGGGTTGGTGGCCGCCAAACGGGCCCCTTCGGCGTTGCTCGACACCGCGCGGCGCTCCACATGCGGCAAGTGTTTGGTCAACCAGCCTTGGCACTGGGCCAGGGCTTGGGGATGGGCCATCACCACTTCGACCCCTGCGTCCGAATTGAGCTGACGCAGCAGATTAAAACGCACTTGCAGGCTGACTTCGCCCACCACATGAACAGGCGAGCGCAAGAACAAATCGAGCGAGCGGGCCACCACGCCCTCAGTAGAGTTGTCCATGCCGACCACGCCGTATTGGGCGGTGCCTGCGGCGGTGGCATGGAAAACTTCGTCGAAGTTGGCGCAGTAAATCAGGTTGGCCGCACTGCCAAAAAACTCGATCGCTGCTTGTTCGCAAAACGTGCCCTGTGGGCCCAGCACCGCCACGCGTTGAGGCGCTTCGAGGGCCAAACAGGCCGACATGATCTCGCGCCAAATCGAGGCCACATGCTCATTCTTGAGCGGACCGGGGTTGGCGCTGGTGATCTTGTCGATGACCTGGGCCACGCGGTCGGGACGAAAGAAGGGCGAGCCTTCGGCGCGCTTGATCTCACCCACTTGCTCGGCCACATGGGCACGTTGGTTCAGCAGGCTGAGCAGCTGTTTGTCCAGCGCATCAATCTGCACACGCAAAACGCCCAGGGCATCCGACTGAATGGGTGGTTGGCTCATGTCTCGTTTTCTTTCTAACGGCCTGGTGGAGGGACTTCAGGCCTGTGTTTTTTCAAATTCACGCATGTAGGCCACCAGCGCCTGCACCCCTTCGAGGGGCATGGCGTTGTAAATGCTGGCGCGCATGCCGCCGACTGATTTGTGGCCCTTCAATTGCAGCAAGTTGGCCGCTTTGGCACCCGCCAAAAAGGCGTCGTTGCGCGATTCGTCGCGCAAGAAAAAAGGCACATTCATGCGTGAGCGGCAGTCTTTGGCGACCTTGTTCACGTACAGGCTGGAGTTGTCCAGGAAGTCGTAAAGCAGTTGTGCTTTGGCGATGTTGCGCTGTTCCATGGCCGCAATACCGCCATGCTTTTTGAGCCACTGAAACACCAAGCCCGCGACGTAAATGCTGTAGGTCGGCGGTGTGTTGTACATCGACTGGTTGTCGGCCACCAGTTGGTAGTCAAAAGCACTGGGGCAGTGGGACAGGGCATGTCCCATCAAGTCTTCGCGCACGATGACCAAGGTCAGTCCAGCGGGTCCCAGGTTCTTTTGCGCACCGCCAAAAGCCAGGCCGACGCGGGACCAGTCGACAGAGCGTGAGGCCACATGCGAGGAAAAATCCACCACCAAAGGCGCATCGCAGCCCAAGGCTTTGAGATCGGGCAGTTCGTGAAACTCCACGCCGTGGATGGTTTCGTTGCTGCAAATGTGAACGTAGCGGCTATCGGCACCCATGTGCCAAGTGGCAGGTGCAGGCAGGGTGGTGAAGCCGTCGGCTTGCGCCGTGGCGGCCACGCGGGCTGTGCCGAACTTGGCGGCTTCTTTTTGAGACTTCTGACTCCAGCTGCCGGTGAGCACAAAGTCCATGGCACCACCCCCGGACAAGTTCAATGGCACGATGGCGTTCTCGGCCAAGCCGCCGCCTTGCATGAACAGGACCTTGAAGTGGTCTGGAATGGCCAACAATTCACGCAGGTCAGTCTCGGCTTGTTCGCAGATGCCAATGAACTCTTTGCCTCGGTGGCTCATCTCCATGACGCTCATGCCAGAACCGTTCCAGTCCAACATGTCGGCAGCCGCTTGTTGCAAGACGGGTTCAGGCATGACGGCCGGACCTGCCGAAAAATTGAAAGCACGAGCCATCATTTATTCCGGTGTCGGGGCGCCATCTTCCGCCAAGCCATTGGGTTGATCGACCTCGCCATCCGCGCCGTTTGCATCGTTTTCAACAATGCGTTGCAGCCCAGACAGCTTGGCACCATCGTCCAGCCCAATCAGGGTCACACCTTGGGTGGCGCGGCCCAGTTCACGGATTTCAGACACGCGCGTACGAACCAAAACCCCGGTGTCGGTGATCAACATGATTTCATCATCGGCATGCACCAAGGTGGCTGCAACCACTTTGCCATTGCGCTCAGACTGTTGAATCGCGATCATGCCCTTGGTGCCACGGCCATGGCGCGTGTACTCGGTGATCGAGGTGCGCTTGCCATAGCCGTTTTCGGTGGCCGTCAAGACGCTTTGCGTTTCATCTCCAGCCACCAGCATGGCGATCACGCTTTGGCTTTCTTCAATCATCATCCCGCGCACACCGCGGGCGCTGCGCCCCAAAGGCCGCACATCGTTTTCATCAAACCGCACGGCTTTGCCGCCATCGCTGAACAGCATCACATCATGCGTGCCACTGGTCAGGGCAGCACCGATCAAAAAGTCGCCCTCGTCCAAGTTGACCGCGATGATGCCCCCCTTGCGGGGGTTGTTGAATTCGTCAAGCGAAGTCTTTTTAACCGTGCCCATCGAGGTGCCCATGAACACGTAATGGTCGGCCGGGAAGGTGCGCATGTCGCCTGTCAGCGCCAGCACCACGTTGATTTTTTCGCCTTCTTGCAGCGGGAACATGTTGACGATGGGTCGGCCGCGGGATCCGCGCGAGCCTGCAGGCACTTCCCAAACCTTGAGCCAATACAGGCGGCCTCGGTTGGAAAAGCACAACAAATAATCGTGCGTGTTGGCGATGAAGAGTTGGTCGATCCAGTCGTCTTCTTTGGTGGCGGCCGCTTGCTTGCCACGGCCACCGCGTTTTTGTGAACGGTATTCGCTCAAGGGCTGGCTCTTGATGTAGCCACTGTGCGAAAGCGTGACCACCATGTCGGTGGGCGTGATCAGGTCTTCGGTGGAGAGGTCTTGTGCGCTGTGCTCGATTTCGCTGCGGCGTGCACCGATCTTGGTTTGACCGAATTCTTGACGCACTGTGCCGAGCTCATCGCTGATGATGGTGGACACCCGCTCAGGCTTGGCCAAAATGTCCAGCAGGTCTTCGATCTCGGACATGACCTCTTTGTATTCGGCCACGATCTTGTCTTGTTCCAAGCCCGTCAAACGCTGCAGGCGCATTTGCAAAATTTCTTGCGCCTGCGTGTCTGACAAACGGTACAGGCCATCTTGACCCAAGCCGTATTCGCGCTCCAAGCCCTCAGGGCGGTAGTCATCGGCATTGATGACAGAGCCGTCGTCACGCGCACGGGTCAACATGGTGCGTACCATCTGGCTGTCCCAGGCCCGATTCATCAGTTCAAGCTTGGCCACTGGTGGCGTGGGCGCGCTGCGGATGATGGCAATAAAGTCATCGATGTTGGCCAAGGCCACGGCCAGACCTTCCAGCACATGGCCACGGTCGCGTGCCTTGCGCAACTCAAACACCGTGCGGCGGGTGACCACCTCACGGCGGTGTTGCAAAAACACCTGGATCAGGTCTTTCAGATTGCAGAGTTTGGGTTGCCCATCGATCAGGGCCACCATGTTCATGCCAAAAGTGTCTTGCAGTTGGGTTTGTTTGTAGAGGTTGTTGAGCACCACTTCAGGCACAGCGCCGCGCTTGAGTTCGATCACCAGCCGCATGCCCGACTTGTCGGACTCATCTTGGATATGGCTGATGTCTTCGATTTTCTTTTCGTGCACCAACTCGGCCATGCGTTCTTGCAAGGTCTTTTTGTTGACCTGGTAAGGCAGTTCATCGACCACGATGCACTGACGTTGGCCCTTGTCAATGTCTTCAAAATGGCATTTGGCCCGCATGACCACGCGGCCACGGCCCGTGCGGTAGCCATCCTTGACCCCGCTCATGCCATAAATGATGGCTCCCGTGGGAAAGTCCGGGGCAGGAACGATTTCCATCAACTCGTCAATGCTGGCCTCGGGATTGCGCAGCAAATGCAGGCAAGCATCCACCACCTCGTTCAAGTTATGCGGCGGGATGTTGGTGGCCATGCCGACCGCAATACCCCCCGAACCGTTGATCAGGAGGTTGGGCAGGCGCGATGGCAAAACCAAGGGCTCTTTTTCCGAGCCGTCGTAGTTGGGGCCGAAATCCACGGTCTCTTTGTCAATATCGCCCAACATTTCGTGGGCAATCTTGGCCAAACGGATTTCGGTGTAACGCATGGCGGCGGCGTTATCGCCATCGACAGAGCCGAAGTTGCCTTGGCCATCCACCAGCATGTGGCGCATGGAAAAATCTTGCGCCATGCGCACAATGGTGTCGTAAACCGATTGGTCACCATGCGGGTGGTATTTGCCGATCACGTCACCCACAATGCGCGCAGACTTCTTGTAAGGACGGTTCCAATCGTTGTTCAGCTCATGCATGGCGAACAAAACACGACGGTGCACAGGCTTCAAGCCATCGCGCGCATCGGGCAGGGCGCGACCAACAATCACGCTCATGGCGTAATCGAGGTAGCTGCGCCGCATTTCCTCTTCCAGACTGATGGGCAGTGTTTCTTTGGCGAACTGGGTCATAGATATAGAAGTTTCTGAGACGCTTGGTGAAGCTCTGATTTTAGGTGCAAGCGGTTGTCTCAGATGTGCAACATTTTTGATTCATTTTGATGTTTGCTGTTGAATGCGTGACCCAATTCACGTTTCTCACCTTTGTCTATGGCACAATAAAAGACATCGTTTCAAGTGAATGTCGCTTAAAACGTACTTTTCTCGCAGCGTGTCTGCGGCTTTATCCCTCAAAGGAAGACCATGAAGAAATTCAACAAAGTGGCGATGTTGTTTGCCACTGCAGCTCTCGCAACAGTCTCTGGCGCGCAAACTGTCGACAACTGGCGCAACGCTTCTGGCGACGCTTGGAAAAACTCCACAGGTTTGTGCTGGCGCGATGCCAACTGGACACCAGCAACTGCTGCTGTGGGTTGCGATGGGGCCATCGTTGCGCCAAAAGCTGCACCAGCTCCTGCACCAGCACCAGCACCAGCACGAGCTCCTGCTCCTGCTCCTGCTCCTGCTCCAGCAGCTGCGCCTGCTCCAGCACCTGCCCCCGCCGCCGCGCCACGTCCAGCTGCTCCGCCACCCGCTGCCGCTACCAAAGTGACCTACGCTGCCGACGCCTTCTTTGACTTTGACAAATCGGTTTTGAAAGCCGAAGGCAAAGCCAAGTTGGACGACTTGGTTGG
>CAMCNQ010000077.1 GCA_945875955.1 Limnohabitans sp. Rim8
AAAACCAGGTGGGTCGGCCGCGTCCCCATCAGGTTGTAGAGATGGGTGGTGTGGTGCCGTTTGTGCCGGCTTTGCATTTGAGTCAATCGTGTCCACGCAATTGTTCTTTTGTCAGCGGTCATGCCGCCATAGGATTTTGTTTTTTTGCATTCGGGATTTGGTCTGCCCCACGAATGCGCAGGCGATGGTGGTTCACTGGCTTGCTGTTGGGGGGCATGGTTGGTGTGGTGCGCATCATGCAGGGTGGGCATTTCTTGAGCGACATTTTGTTCGCATTTTTGGCCATATGGGGCAGCAGCATCGTCATTCGTCAGGTGTGGTTGCGTTGGCGATTTTGGGGGCTTGAGCGGTCCGCGCAAAGGCGTCATGCCGCGCACGGCGTGGTTTGAGGCCAGATCGGCCAACAGGCCAGCTCAATCTATGGAGTGTTTCATGAGCCGCTTGTCTGAAACGGGGCCATTGCACCCTGTCGGCCATTCAAGTTAACCTAAATCCAGTTGGGCGCGGCCAGACTGAGATGCCTTTGGCTGACAAACAAGCGGGATTGTCCTGTGTGCGGGTCGGTGAACCGCACGGACTGGGCCAGCAACTGCAAGGGCTGACTGAAGTCTTCTGCCTCATCTGGTCCTTGCCGCAAATTCGGGTAAAAAGGGTCCCCTTCGATGGGGATGCCCAGCGCCATCATGTGCACCCTGAGTTGGTGCCGTTTGCCCGTGACGGGTTCGAGCTGGTAAAGCGCCCGTGCACCTTCTGCCCTGAGCAAGGCGATGCGGGTTTCGCTGTTGGCGGGTCCCGGGATTTCTTGGGTCCTGAAAAAAGGCTCGCCCGGGACCAACCGGCTGGTGTGCACACACGGCAGGCCCAACTGGGGTGCATGCGCCGCCACCGCTTGGTAGACCTTGTGGATGAGCTTGTCTCGAAACAGCGCATGGTAGGCGTCACGTTCATGCAACCGTTTGCCAAACATCACCAAGCCGGCGGTTTCGCGGTCAATGCGGTGCAGGGGCACCAGATCGGCACAATCGGTCAGGCGTTTGAGTTGGACCAACAGGCTTTGCTGCACATAGCGGCCAGTGGGGGTCACCGGCATGAAATGCGGTTTGTCGGCCACCAGCAGGTGCTCGTCTTCAAACACAATGGCCGCTGGTTCAGACAACACCGGTTCATAGTCTAGATGGCGGTAGTAATGAAAGCGCTGACCGGTTTGGCAGGGCTGTTCAGGCCGGGCGGGTTGGCCATCGGCTTGCAGCACCAGGCCTTGTTGCAAACGCTGGGCCCACGCCGCGCGCGAAATGCCGGGCATGCGCTGGACCAAAAAATCCAGTAAATTCGGCCATGGTCCTGCGGGCACCACCACCACACTGGCGCTCACGCCGTTGCGCATGGGCAAAGGGACAGCACTGGGGGCTGGGTTCATGTCAGGCCATGTAAGCCAGGATTGAAGGCCAAGTTCAGACCCGACGGAACACCAGGTCCCACACGCCATGTCCGAGTTTCAAGCCGCGGTTTTCAAATTTGGTCAGGGGCCTGTAATCGGGTTTGGCCGCGTAGCCGCCTTGCGTGGCATCGCCGGTGTTGGCCAGCAAAGCTTCTGCGCCAATGACTTGCATCATCTGTTCGGCGTAGGCTTGCCAGTCGGTGGCGCAGTGCAGGTAGCCACCGGGTTTGAGACAATGGGCCAGTTTGTTCACCAAGCCAGACTGGATCAGTCGTCGTTTGTGGTGTTTGGTTTTGTGCCATGGGTCGGGGAAGAAAATGTGCACACCGTCCAAACTTTGCTCGGCCAGCATGTGGTCTATGACCTCCACCGCGTCGTGGCGCAAGATGCGAATGTTTTGGATGTGCTGTTCGCCAATGCGTTTGAGCAGGGCGCCCACGCCGGCTTCATGCACTTCGCAGCACAAGAAATTGTCCTCCGGCCTGAGCTTGGCGATGTGGGCCGTCGCCTCTCCCATGCCAAAGCCAATTTCCAAAATCAGCGGCGCTGTGCGTCCAAAGGCCAGATCGGCTGCGAAGGGGGCGGGTGTGTAAGGCTGCAAATTGGCTGGGCCGTGCAGTTCGTAGGCTTTGGCCTGGCCTATGGTGGTGCGGCCCGCGCGCAGCACATAGCTTTTGACGGTGCGCAAAAAGGGCACATCCGCAGGGATGTTCGAAGGCTGGTGGCCTGCGTCGGCTTTGATTTCATTCATGCCTTGATTTTAGAGGGCTCGCAGGCCACCCATGGCATCAGCCAGCGGCAAAAGTCTGTGCCCACATTTGGGTCCATGCCGCCAGTGCTTTTGGCAAGGGGCCAGGGTGCGAAGGCATTCCAAGCACCTGGGCGGCTTGGTTCATGGCCAACAAGGGCTGGCTCAAATCAAGCGCCTGGGCCTGATTTTGTTTGCTCAATTTTTCGCCATTGGCGCCCAACACCAAGGGGGTGTGCAGGTAGGCGGGTGTTGCCAAACCCAGGGCGCGCGGCAACAGAATTTGGCGGGCCGTGTTGTCTGCCAAGTCTTCACCCCTGACCACGTGGCTGATGCTTTGAGCGCCATCGTCAACCACCACCGCCAGTTGATAGGCCCAAAAGCCGTCGGCGCGTTTCAAGACAAAGTCGCCCACCTCCTGGGCCAGATTTTGGGATTGTTTGCCCAAGCGGCGGTCTTGCCAAAGGCTGGTTGCAGGCATGTTCAGTGCGCTTTGTACGGCTTGCACATTCATTCGCCATGCGCGGGCGGGTTTGCCCTTCAACCCCTCTCGGCAGGTGCCCGCATAGACAGGGGCTTGGTGTCGCATGGCAGCCTGCACTTGGTTGGTGTCGATCTCCTTGCGCGAACAAGCGCATGCGTAGGCCCAGCCTTTGTCCAGCAGGCTTTGAAGCGCGTACGCGTAAGCTTCTTGCCGCTGGCTTTGCCATTGAACGGCGCCGTCGGGCAACAAAAGGCAGGCCGACAATTGCTCAAGAATGGCTTGATCCGCCCCCTTCACGCACCGCGGTGGGTCCACATCTTCGATGCGCACATGCCAAACACCCTGGTGGGCTTTGGCATCAAGCCAACTGGCCAGTGCGGCCACCAAAGAGCCTGGGTGCAAGAGGCCGGTGGGTGAGGGTGCAAAGCGACCGCTGTAGCGCTTGCCCATGAACGCACTCAGCGTTTTTTCAGGACAGACAAGGCCAGTTCAAGTCCCGATACAAAAGCGTCTTCGACGCGGTGACCCAAACACCAATCGCCACACAGGCCAATGCCTTGGGCTTTGAACCACAGGTGGCTTTGACCCAGTGGTTGCGCGGTTTTGGCATAAAGCCAGCGCTGCACCTCGGCGTGCGCGGGCGTGACGCGGATTCCTGAGATCTCGCCAAAGGCCTTGATCAGTTTCGCGCTGACGCGCTCAGGGCTGTCGTTCACATGTTCTGACGACCAAGCCGCACTGGCTTGAATGGTCCAACGTTCTATGCGTTCGCGGCCTGGCTTGGAAGATTCACGCGCCATCCAGGCGATGCGGTGGTGGGTGCTGCGCGCCGCATTCCATTGCGGGCCAATCGTGATCAGGCCCGGTTGAACGGCTTGGGGGTAAGCCAGCATCAGGGTCCAGCAAGGGTCAACCTGTACCGCAGTCAGCGCTTGGGCCAATTGGCCCAGGCCGGAGGCTTTGAGCAAGGCACCCGCTTGTACGGGGGGGATGGCCAAAACCAGTTTGTCAAACCCGCCAAATACACGTTGCTCCCCCGCGTTGCCTTCGGTATGCACTTGCCAGCCCTGCTTTTTCAAAGGGTCGGCACTGAGTTTGACCACTTGGGTTTGCAGTTGGACATTGCCATCTTCTTGCAAGGGTGCGGCCCAAGCTTTGACCAATGAACTCATGCCCGGTGTCGCCACCCAATGGCGCTCACCGCCGGTTAAGCCCGCTTCAATGACCCGGCCATTCGGGTCCAAAACACGAACCGCATTGGCGCTCCAAGCTTTACACAAACCAGGCACGGTGCCCAAAGCCAATTCGAACCGGGGGTCACGCACAGTGAAGTACTGCGTGCCGTGGTCAAAAGAGCCAAATTCGCTGGCGCGTGTCGCCATGCGCCCACCCACCCCATTGCTTTTTTCGAACAAAGTCACTTCATGGCCCGCTTGGCGCAGTGTGCGCGCGCAAACCACGCCGGCCATGCCGACCCCGATGATGGCGATGTGTTGAGTTGTCATGTGAGCCCGTGTGTAATGGTCATGCTCACAGTTTAAGCCTGATCAGGCGCTTTGTTGTGTTTTCAACGCTCGCCAAGTGATTGAGAGAATGTTTTGAAGATGGGCTTGGTGAGGTAACTGAGCACAGTTCTGTCCATGGCTTTGATGTCCACTTGGGCGGTCAGACCAGGCCTTAATTGGATTTTTTCGGCCTGCTTGCCCTTGAACTCTGTATTCGTGATTTTGATCTGCACACGGTAGTACTGCATCTGGCCATTGCGTGTTTCTTCAGTCAGAACATCCGAGCTGATGTAGCTGACAATCCCTTGCATGGATCCAAAGATGGAAGAATCGTAAGCATCGAGTTTCACATTGGCATCTTGCCCCACGTTGACAAAAGCAATGTCAGCGTTGCTGATTTTGGCTTCGGCGATCAATTCGCCGCCAGTGGGTAACAGCTCAATCACGGTTTCACCCGAGCGCACCACGCCACCGACGGTGTTGACCTTGATGACATTCACAATGCCGTTCATAGGGGCCACCAATTCGGTGTGCTCCAGCAGTTGTGTGCGGTCGCGCAACTGCTCGGTCTGGGTGTTCAAGTCCTCTTGCACTTTGGTCATTTCAGTTTGAACATCTTGGAAATACTTGTTTTGCTTGTTGGCCAACTGGGCTTTGAGATCGGCAACCGCTCTCTCCAGTCGTAAAATTTCCGCCTGACTGACGTCACCTGTGGCCTCCAATTTTTTGTTGATTGACAACTCGGAGTCGGCCAGTTGCAAGATGTTTTTTAATGCGGAAATATCCTCTTGAAAGGCACGCCTGCGTTTGTTGTACAAATCTGTTTGATTTCGAATGTACTCGGTGTAGTTCCTCAGATCGGCACTGATCACCAAGGGTTTTTCAAATACTTCGGCCTGAAGCCTGAGCAAAGTGATGCGCAGTGCCGCGACCTTGCCCGCACTGTCAGCGGCAGCAGCAGCAGCCCGCTCTTTTTGCAAAGTGGCCAGCAATTGGCCCTCTTTCACTTCTTCACCCTCTTTGATGTGCAGTTGGGTGACGATGCCCCCATCTGCCGATTGAATCAGTTGGGTTCTGGCCGTTGCGATCAGTTGAGCCGGGGCACGTGTGACTTGGTCGATTTTGGCTACGGACGCCCAAGCCACCAAAACAAACATGCCCAGCCAAATGACTCTCAGACTCCAACGGGCGCGATTTGGAATCGCCAAATCCCCCAACATTTGCCCAGCCTGCGGCAACACCCGTTCATTGAGCGACTGGGTCGAGCGCGGCAAAGCGTCGCGCGCAATCACATCTGTGACTTCTGACGCCTTCGATGGGGCAATAGGTTTGTCGTTCATGCGGAAGAGGCCTCATTGGCAGTATTGGGCGTGGGTGGTATGGCTGCTTTGCTGGACATCAAGGCCTCGCTGGCTGCTTGTTGGTTGCGTTTTTGAATTTCTGCCAGCACCTCATCGCGAGGACCATCAAGCACAATGCTGTTGCCAACCACCACCACTATTCTTGTGACCAAAGGCAAGATGCTTGGTTTGTGGGTCACGATGACCATGCCTTTGCCTGACCGGGCTTCTTCGATCAACACATTCAGGCATGAGCGCTCTTGGGCCTCGTCCATGGTGGCGGTAGGCTCATCCAGCAGCATGACTTCAGGTTGGGTGAGAATGACCCGTGTGAATGCCACCAGTTGTTTTTGGCCTCCAGAAAGCCCCTTACCACCTTCTGCAATGGGACGGTCCAGTCCTTTGGGGTGGCTGGCCACAAAGCGATTCATGCCGGTTCTTTGCATGGATTGCAAAATGGCATCGTCGCCAGGATCGGGCATGCCAATGAGCAAATTTTCACGCAAAGTACCTTGAAAAAGCCGGTGTTCTTGTTGCAAGTAACCAATGTGTTGGCTGAGCACTTGGCGATGGATCAGGGCCATGTCCAGACCATCGACCAAGACACGACCCTCTACGGGTTGGTACAAACCACTGAGCAAACGCAACAAAGTGGATTTGCCTGCGCCAATCGGGCCCAATATCGCCACACGCTCGCCCGGTTGGATCAGCAATTTGGGGATCACCAGTGCGGGCGTATTTTCAGAATAAGAAAATTTCACGTTTTGTAATTCAAAATGGCCACGCAAGCGTTCTGGAACCAAAACCTGGTCCGATTCTTGGTTGTCTACTTTGAGTTTGTAAAGCCGCTCAAGACTTTCAAGCGCGGCCTTTGCATGTGCATGTTGAATCAAAAGCCCCGGCAAGGCCATCACAGGGGCAAGCACTCGGCCACTCAAAATAGAGCAAGCAATCAAGGCGCCCATCGTCATTTGTCCTTGCATAACGACCCATGCACCAGCGACCACCAAACCGGCGTAGCTGATTTGTTGGATAGAGGCCGACATATAGCTCACACTTTCGTTCAATGAGCGCATGCGCAAATCATTGCCAATGGTTTCTTGGTTGACGTTGATCCAGCGCGACAAAAACTTCCAGTGTCCGGAGCCTGCCTTGATCGTTTCCATGCCTTCAACCGCCTCCACCAAAAGCCCGGTTTTCAGGTTAGACAGTGCCGCGCCATCCAGAGCCTGCGCCATGATCCGTTTGCGAATGCTCAACCCCAAGAACAACGCAATCAAACCCAGCACGAGCGGAACAGCAGCAACAATCGGTGCGCCAATCAACATGATCACCACCAAAAACAACACACCCAATGGCAAGTCAATCAAAGTAAACAGGGTGCTGGAGGTGTAAAAACCACGGACCTGTTCATAGCCCCTTATTTGCCCTGCCAAAGACCCCACTGATGCGGGCAATTGGTCCACACGCAATTGCATCAAACGGGCAAAAATCTCGCGCGATAAACGGTTGTCCAAGCCCACGATCACGTGGTCCATCAAATGCGCGCGTGCATACTTCATGGCCAACTCCAAGCAGATGGTCAGCAACACGCCTGAAGCCAAAATCCACAAGGTGTATTCACTGCGTGTCGGGATCACGCGGTCGTAAACCTGCATCGAAAAGAGGGAGGTCGCAAGCGCCAATATGCCAATGAATACCGATGCCGCACAGGCTTCGAAAATATCGCGCCTGAACAAGCGCAACGTGTCATAAATCAGTCCCACAAAGCCTTCAGCGCGCGCGCCGAGCAAAGCCGCTGCCCCGAAGGACACTTTGATGGTCTGGATTTTTAAAACGCAGGTTTTCTTGTGCAATGTTGCTGTTTCGACCCAAAATTTCCCTTGTTCAGTCGCCAACAACCAAGTGCCCGCCGCGCTCGATTGCAGAACCACCCCCCAACCGTGGGCATCACTGCAGGCCAACAAAGGGCAGAAAACCTCATCTGGTGCGTCGAGCCAACGGGGCGAGTCAAAGCCCATGCGTGCGCCAATGGCGGCTAAAAAAGCTGGGGCCTGCATTTGCGCGTTGAGGCCTGCCAAACTGCTGGTCAAGCGCAAGGAGTCGAGCTTGGTGCCTTGAGCCTGGGCCAAGCGCTTGAGGGCCCAGGGTAAACCGTTCATGGGATCAGTCAAAATTGCCGCTCCGTTTGTTGATAAAGAGGGTCATGGTGACAAGATCAGCATCAATCAAGGGGCAGCTCCATTCGCAGTTTCAAGCGATTCATGGTCACTGAGATGGTCATCAGTGCATCCACCTGCGCGTATTCATTTTGGGCCAATTCGCGGGCTGCATTCAACAAGTCTTGCCAACTCTTGCGGCCCGCTTGGAACTGCCGCAAATAAGAATCCAGAACGACTTGTGAACCTTGCACAGATTTGCTCAGTGCATCGTGGCGCAGTCGGGCGTTCAAGAAATCATCTCGGTCATTGAGCAGTGTTTGCAAGATGTCGCGCTCGGCGGTTTCTATGTTCAACACCTGGCCTCTGAGTCGTGTGTGCATGGCTTTGGCTTCGGCTTGGCCAGCAAAACCTGCGGCCGGGGTAAAACGCAGACCCACAAAATAGCTGGGTTTTGTGCTGTTGATGCTGGCATTTGTATCGAGAGGTTTGTCGACCCTTAAATAAACTTGCGGCATCAATTCGGCCATCTTGCTTTCAAACCGCTGGGTCAAGATGTCGTAATCGTGCTTGGCTTTTTTGACGGTGGTGTGTTCGCTCGCGACGCTGTTCCAGTCTGTTTGCTTGATTTCAATCGCGAAATTTTCAATGGCGACCATGCTGGGTGTGGTTTGCACAGAATGGAGTCGCGTGCTCAGATTGTTCAAACCACTGAGCAACTCAAGGCGGGTGAGGGTTTGAGCGATTTGGGTGCGCAAAGAGGTCAACTCAACTTCTGTTTGAAGCAATCGTGCATTCACCAGTTCGAGATCGATTTGGGGAGATGCTTTGGCTTCAACCCGCCGATTCATTTGTGTTTGATAGCCACCAAGCAGGCCCAAGGCACGCAGGGCGACCTTTTCTTTTTCTAATGCACCATTCAATTGCTGCCAGGCGTTGATGACCTGCAAGAACAAATCCTGTTTGGTCAAGTCTGTGGTTGTGTCCGCAACCACCGCCGCCGCATTGGCCTCGCCAATTTTTCCACCAATGCGACCGAAATCCCAAAGCGTTTGTTCGGCTCTGACCAATCGGGACGCTGAAAAGGCGGTGTTATTCCCCTGTCTTTCTGATTCGGCAGTCACAGACAGTGTGGGCCAGCGCAGGCGTTCCGTTGCTTGCACATCTTGCAGCGCCGCGCGGGCTTGAAACTGTGCCGATTTCAGGCCTGGATGCGTTGTCAAGACGCCATTCAACAGTTCATTGATTGTCAAATTTGGCGGAGTCGTTGAATTGACAATCGCCAGAGTGGTTCTCGCCGGCGGTGTTTCCATCAAGGTGTTTGGAGTGGCCGTTGGCGTGACGGCCAAAACATGGTCTGCCAATGCCATGGAATAACCAAAATAAAAACCTATTTTTTTAATTCTACTTATTGTAATTTTCCAGCCGTTCTTTCCTAGCATGGTGTTCCTCGATGGGCAAGTGATTAAAAAATAACAATACTTATTAAGTGTTTTGATTGAAATGGTGGTTATAAGATTGTTTTTTTAAAAAAATGTAAAACCTTTCGATCATTTACTTTTGTGAATTTTTTTGCGACTTTGATGATACCATATGTATTCATTTCAACTGTTTTAAGATTGAATTTATATCATTTTTCGATTTAAAAGAGACCATGGATACTGAAAAAAAATTACCAAGCGCAACGGCCTTGGCTGAATCTTTGCTGCTGGCTGAACCGCTGGTGATGTGGTGTTTGCGGCATGGGGTGGGACACGGTCAATTGAGCAAGGCGCTGAAAATTCTTTTTTACGAGCAAGCCGTCAATGCCGTCAGTGCCTCTGGAAATAAAGTCAATGATTCCACTTTGAGCCTTGTATCTGGACTGCACAGGGGTGACATCCAAGCCTTCAAGTTGGCCAGCCAAGTGTCTTTGGGTGGGGTGGAAAAGCAAGCGGATCAAAGCACAAGGCGTTCGGTGCTTGACAACAGTCAGCGCATCAGCCCAGTTCATCAAGTCCTGGCCAGATGGCTTTCAACTGGGGTCTCAACGACCTTGCCCATCAAGCCGGTAGAAAGTGGCGAAGGCGCGCAAAAGTCAACCAGTTTTACCGAGTTGGTTCACAGCGCCAATCGAACAACCAGCCAGGGTTTTTCGACAGCACTGGTCTTGCATGAAATGGAGCGACTTGGATTGGTCAAGGTTGAGGACGAACAGGTGCGCCTTTTGCTAATTGACAACCAAGTCAAGCAATTGGGCGATGTCGAGCGGCATTTCATTGGTGCTGGCCGTGATTTTTTAATGGCGGTGTTAACCAATATGGCCCATCCAGATGCACCTCCCTTTTTAGAGCAGAGCGTGGATGCAGATGGTCTGTCTGCTGAATCTGTCCTTCATCTGCAAAACGAATTTCGCAAATGGTGGACAAAGGCCATTCAGTCTTTGGTTCCTCTGGCCATTGAGCGCAACGAAAAGGACATCTTGTCAGCCTCGCCCGACCGGCCAGCGCATCGCGTGCGCCTTGGGGTCTACTCATACAACGAGACCATGCCTGAACAAAGTTGACCTCAATCTGCCAAGATTTGAAATGACAAAATGAAATTGGCCTGAAGCCCAGGGCGAAAGAATGTTGCGCATCACGGTCTTTCAAATTCTTCTTGAGGGTTCACAGCCCATCACGTTGCAAGAGAAGTCGGTTGGTCAACTTGCGCACCCTCAAGGATGGATCGGCTTCACCAAAAATCATTGACTGAATGCCACTTGTTCACACCCGACTTCGCCCCCAGTGCACTTTGCCGAAAACACCGGCAGCGGGGTGCAGCCCATCCAGCAAAAAAATCTGTCAGACCATCAACAGCGCCGGTTGGGTCCCTCTGATGCTTGCCGATGCAGGAGGAGCTGATTTTTTCGGGGTGGTTTAGGCAAGCGCCTCTTTATGAAAGAGCTGGGGGTCAACACCTGGAGCTCCAGGCCATTGAAAAACGCCTTTGTCTTGGTCGCCTGTCTCAGCCTGCAAGAAACTGACAAGCTCGATGGGCAGGGTTTTTCAGCCGGCCCCGTTCAACCTTAATCCGGCAGTTGGGCCGTGCAGCGCATGACCCATGAGGTCAAGACCGTCGTGGGCGCAAGTGTTTGATTCATCAAGTGTTTAAAGCGCAAGCAAGCGGCCAACTGCCGGGTGTAGGTTCAATGAGAAAGTGATGTTGATTTCAGGCTGATGAACTCGATCAACTGCGTCACCAAGTCAGTTTGAGCGCTGAGCCTTTGGCGGGCCTGTTGTGTGCAGTTGCCCCAGCGTTGAAGGGTCTGCGTGTTCAGTGTTGGCAAGGGGGCTTGGTCCAATCCATTCCAAGTGTGGTGGAATCTGCAAAGATCTTCTGGCGCTTGCAGCCATTCCAAAAAAGCCTTCAGCTTGGCGTGGTGGGCGTTGTCGTCTTGTGGGTAGATGTGCCAAATGAAGGGCTGGCCTGCCCAAAGGGCCCGCACCAGCGAGTCTTCACCGCGGACAAAGTTGTGGTCGCAGGCCCAGAGCATCTCGTCGAATCCGTTTTGCTCGGTGTAGGGCAGGGCGTTCCAGCTGGGGTGCTCGGACATGCTCGCCAGCGCTTGCTGCACCGCCGCCAGTGGGCGGCCGGGGGTGACGAGCAGATGGTGGGGTGTGCCCACC
>CAMCNQ010000078.1 GCA_945875955.1 Limnohabitans sp. Rim8
CACGGGCATTGATCAGTGCGTAAGCGATCAGGCCGACGTTGCCCCTGTTGTACTGGTCCAGGTTCGGACGGTACTGATAAAGATTGGTGACTGTGTGTCCAAGACCATCAAACACACCCCAGAACCGGCAATCACAGCCACCGGCAAAATTTGCGGCTTGCTTGCCTATCGGGTAAAAGCCCAGGCCACCATTCAAGTTGGTCCAGGTGCTGGTGGCAGATGCATCAATGTCATTGCCGAGGACCCAGTAGCCTGTGCCCACGTTGTTGCTGGCGGCCATGCCTTGCAGCGTGTAGTTGTTGCTGTTGGTTGAATAGTCCGACGACGAGCCCAGCGTTGTGATGACCGTGTAATTGTTGCCGCTGATTTGGAGGACAGGACTGGCCGATGACGAAAGCAGGCGTGTTGCGTCGGTTGCACTGAGGTTGATGCTGCCATTGAATCCGTTGCCGGTCGGCCCACCCGTGGGCGTGCTGGCCATGCCCATCAGCACCATGCCACCGGCCGTATAGCCGGTCACCGATGCAGAGCTGGGGTTGAGCACCAAAGCGCCTGCACCGCTGATGGTCAGTGCGCCTGTTTTCGCCGAACTTCCCACATTGATGTTGTAGCCCGCGTTCAGTGTCAGCGTGTTGGCCGTCCAACTGACGCTGTCATAGATGTTGATGTCGCCTTTGGTCCCACTTGTGGTGACATTGCCGAACTTGGCACTCGATGTGTCCGTGCCGGTGCCGGCTTGCAAAGTCACGTTGCCGCTTGCCAGCAAGCTCGACAAGGCCGACCCGCTGATGTTGCCGGTGCTCGACACCTCAAAATCATTCGGGTCCAGCAGCCAGTTGCCGGCCTGCCCTTGGGGTGCCAGGGTGCTGACGCGTGCCGAATCCGCAATCTTCAAGTGGGTTGCCGAGGTCTCAATGAACCCACCATCGCCCCCCTGCCCTCCACCCTTGGCACTGATGCTGCCACCGACCTGTGTGCTGCTGTTGGCATTGCTCAGGTCTGCAATGATGTCGATGCGCCCACCATGGCCGGTGCTGTTGGCTGCCGCATCAGCGCTGATGCTGCTGTTTTGAGCCAACACAACATCTTGACTGGCATTCAATTGGAGGGTGCCGCCGTCGCCCCGGCCCGTGGCCGAAACATCGATGCTCGCGCCCGCCTCCACGCTCACCGTTTGGGCTTGCTGCATGTCGCCTTGGCCTTGGCGGTGACCGCCCACCAGCACTTCACCGCCCCCGGTTGCACCAGTGGCCAAGAGGCTGGCTCCTGGCTGGAGGGCAATGGTGTTGCCGGTGATGACCACTTGGCCGCCTGGACCGGCAGAAGACGAGGCATCCAATTTGCCAGAGACTTCCACTTGGCCCTGGTTGCCTGCATCGAGCCGAATCACGCCACCCACCCGGGTGGCGCTGCTGGCCTCGACGCTGCCTGAACTCTTGATCACGGCACGCGCCAAAGAACTCGCGGCGCGGGCGCTCATGAACACCGTGCCGTCTTCGGCACTGACCAGGCCCTTGTTGTCAATCAGGGCGGCGATGGCACCCTTGTCCACCACCACACCCACGCCACTGGCGGTGTTGGTCAGGGTCATGGCCTCACCGGCGGCCAGCATCACCTTGCCCAGCTTGGCCCGGATGATGCCTTCGTTGCGCACCTCGGGTGCCAGCAGGGCAATCATGCCGCCCTCTAGCGCCGTCAGTTGGCCTTTGTTGACCACCGCGCCCTGGCCGCCCTCTAAGCGGTATTGGCCGTTCATGAAGTCTTGGTCGCTCATGCGCATGGTGCTGGCCACCAGACCGCGCACATCGACTTGGCCCGTGGCGCCAAACACCACGCCGCTGGGGTTGAGCAAGAAGACCTGGCCATTGGCGCTGAGCTTGCCCATGATTTGCGACTCTGTGCCCGCCGCCACCCGGTTGAGCACGCTGGATGTGGCGCTGGGTTGCTCGAAGCGCACCGAAGCGGCCGAGCCGATGTCAAAACTGCGCCAATTGATGACGGCCGCATTGCTGGTTTGCTGCACCGTCATGCTGGCCGCAGTTTGGTGGATCGCTGCGAAACCAGCCGCTACCGACGCCCCGGTGGGCAAGGTGTTGGGGGCGACTTCGCCCGCCTCACCCCATGAGGGGATCAAGATCGCCAAAGCCACCAACATGCCCAAAGCCACCGGCGCTGGCCGAGGCAGCGGGGGCTCTGCAGGCGGCGACAGGCCAAACCATTCATGCGCCTGGGTTTGCGGGTGGCGTCGCACCACTCGGCTGACCGAAGCGCCCAAGGTGCCACAACTGCGCGCGCACTCGCTCACCGCCACCCAGCAAGCATGGGCTTTGTTCCAGACGAGGCGATAAGGGTGGGTCATCAGAAGCTGTGAACCCAGTTGATCCAGTAACGGCTTTTTTGGCTTGAGCTGTCGTTTTCGACCATGCCTGTTTCCGACAAGCGCGCCCCCGGATTGCCGCCAATGCGGCGGGCCGCCGTGGCTTTGAGGGTGTTGGAAGGGCTCAGCTGGTAACTCACACCAGTGCCCCAGCCGCTTAAGCTGTAGCGATTGGGCGTTGGCAGATTCAGCACGGCCGGGTGCTTGCTCACGCGCACCGAGCCCCAGTCGTAAAACACATTCCACTGCCAAGCTTCGGCAAAGGGAATGCGCCACTCCAGGCTGGCCGTGACAGCCTCATCGCCCGAGCCTTCAGAGCTGGGATAGGCCCGCACCCCTTGTGCGCCCCCTAAGGACATGCGGTCCGAAGAGTCCAGGTTTTTAAGGCTGCTCTGGCCATTCAGGGTGAGCCAGCCTTGCTGGCCGTTTTCCATGACCTGCACAAAGGTCAGGTTGCCATTGAATTTGTGATAACGGCCCTGTGTTTGAAGGCCTTCGGTGTCGTCTTTTTGGTTCGATGGATTGGCCGACAGGTCGACATCGCCATGGGTCCAGCTGAAACGCCAAAAAACGCTGGCTCTGCTGAGCGAGGTCCATTCGCCAGACAAGCCCAGCACACCCGATTGAACCTGGCGTTGCACCTCAAAGCCGTTGGTGGTGTCGGCATAACGCGAGCGGCTGAACTGGCCAGAGGCGGCCACTTTCGTCAGGCGCGAATAAAACAAGGGCCGGCTCCAGTCCAGGCCTTCGGTGCGGGCGATGCCCGAAACCACCGGGTCGTTGACGCCCCCCAGCAAGTGGTAGCGCATGGTGGAATGCGACACACCCAGACGAGAACCGCTGTAGCCCACAGGCACGCTGTAGTTCACACGCCCGTATCTGACGGCCTCCGTGGCCATGAGGTTGGTCGACAGCTGGTCGCCATGTGCAGTGGGGTTGTTCCAATTGGCGTTGAGGCTGGCGCGCTTGGCGCCGGTGCGGGCATGGCCCCAGTTGTCCAGCAAGGCCGACCCGTCCAGGGCCGGTGTTTGCTCGATCGTGGCCACCACATCGGTGGTGTTGGGGGCGCTGCCCGGTTTGAGGGCCGCGCTGGCATTGACGCCCGGCAAGGCCTGAACCACGTTCAAGGCCCCTTCCAGCACCCGCAAATTGAGCGGCGTGCCTTGGACATAGGCCTGGCCAAAGGTTTTTTCAACGCGCTCTGCAGAGACTGGCAGTGATGGCCGGTCAACGATTTCAAGCACACCCATCAAACCGGCCGACACATCGAGGCGCACCACACCGTCTTGAATGTCTTGCGGCGGCAAACTCACACGTGCCAACCAGCCTTGTTTTTGATAGGCCTCTTCAAGGGCAGGCACCACACCGCGCAGTTCGGCCAAATCCAGCTCTCGGCCCAGCCATTTGGCCAACACGGCATCCATGGCTTTTTTGTCCATGACTTGCCCGCCGCGCACATCGAAGCGCAGCACCTTGAACCGGACATCCCCAGAGGCCGCCACAGGCGCAGATGGCAGCTCGATCGGCTGGGTCTGTACCGGGGCTTTGGGCTGTATCGATTTTTGGATGTCGCGCTGAATGGAGCCCGCATCTGGCACCAGGCTGGGGCCAGCTTGGCCCCAAACCCATGGCGTCCAAGCCAAGCCAAGGCCAAGAATGGCCCTGTGGATGGACTTGAAGGCCAAGTCTCGCATCAAGCCTTGACCGCAGCTGCCAAGCCATCAACGCGTGGCGATTGGGGTTTTTCAGCAGTTTCCGATTGGGCCTGAATTTTGGCTTGGGCTTGGGCTGCAATCATTTGGGTGCCCAGTTGCGCCGCTTCGGCAAAGTGACGGGTCACCAAGGTTTTGAGCTCGTCGATTTGCGCCATGGCGTAATGCACATCCGGAAAAATCGCGGGCATTTCCAACAAGCGCTCACCTTCTACCAACATGGCCGACTGAACGGCCACACCGCCGCTGACGATTTGGACCATGAAAACACCTCGCCCCGTGATTTGGCTGGCCTCTTGAGGTGCAGGCGAGGGCTGGGTTGTTTCAGTTTCCAGCCTGCTGTTCTCGTCCAATTTGCTTGTCGTGTCTTTGGCCATCATCCATCTCGCCTTCGTTGTTCAATGTGTAAAACCCAAGCCAATGGGCAAAAAAAGTTCTTTGACCTGCGCTGGCATGGCACGCATGAACAGGCCTTGGGAAAAAGTTCATGGGATGCTAAGGGAGGCAAACAGAAAAATTTGCAAAAATGACTAAATATGTCAATTCATAACGATATTGTCATTTTTCTTAAATGATCAAATCGATCTACAGCTCTCTAAAATCAGGCGCATGATGGTCGCAGCCGAACACCGGTCGTGTGTTGGTTGGCTGATCGAACTCAGGCCGCTTCAGATGCCCTGACACAGTTCGCTTGCATCGCCTGCGGCAAGCAGGCAAGCCCCGCTTCGGGGTCTGCAATTTTTCTAGCTTGGAACGGGTTCACCACCCGTTTTTGCATTGGTGATGGCGATGGAGGCCTGGTCAAGATGAAAGTGCTGTTGATCGAAGACGATGCCCAAATCAGCGCATTGGTCATGAATGCTTTGCAACAGGCAGGCTACGACGTAGACCACGCAGACAACGGCATCAAGGGCTTGGAAAAATCGGTCACAGGCGTATACGACTTGCTGGTTTTGGACCTGATGCTGCCCGGGCTGGATGGGCTGGCCTTGCTGGAGCGCTTGCGACAGCTCTCGCAGTCGATACCCACCTTGATCTTGAGCGCCAAAGGGGATTTGAACGACCGGTTATTGGGGTTTGAATTGGGCGCTGACGACTACATGCCCAAGCCCTTTTATGTGGAAGAACTGATTGCCCGCGTGCGGGCCATTTTGGCCAGAAGAGAGGGCGTCATCGACCAAAGCCTGGTGGTGGGTGATTTGCGCCTTGACCGGGTCAGCCGGCAAGCCCACTGGCAAGGCGTCAATGCGACCTTGAGCCAACGCGAATTCAGCGTGCTGGAGCTGTTGATGCGCTCACCCGGCCATATTTTTTCGAGGAAACAAATCCTGCTGCATGTTTGGGAAATCAACTTTGACCCCAACACCAATGTGGTGGACGTGTGCATTCAAAGGATCAAGCGAAAACTCACCCGGAGCAACCAGGCCAACGCCGAGTTGCCGATTGAATCTGTTCGCGGTGTGGGTTACCGCATGAGCAAGGGCGATTGAGACATGTTTCCCTTTGTCAACAAACCCCTCAGAAAATCGTTCAAGGTTCACGTCTTTGTTCAGGTTTTCATCGCCGCAGCCATCATCATCCTGATCAACAGGCAGGTCGGTCAGTATTTTTTAAAGACCCAACTGAGCGAGCAAATCCAAGCCAATTTGGTCCAGGACATTGTGGCCTGCGGCCATGTCATGAACAACGAAGATGCGTTTTCAGTGTGTGCCTTCAACAACGGTGAGCACAATGTTTCAAGGCTTCTCAACAACAAATACGTGCTTTGCAGTGCCAACCCGTCTGCCTCTTCTGTGGCTGTTGGCGCTTGTCAAAAGCTGGCGGACACCGAGTTGCCGGTTCAAACAGATGTTGCCAATGGACGCCTTGGCATCGTGGGCAAAGACGATGACCAATGGTACGTGGCCCGCAAAAACAACGACCCCCACGCCTACGCCCTGATGCTGCCCACCTCTGCGGCCACCGAGTTGAGGGATGAAATTTGGGGGCTTCGCGACCGCAATTTGATCTTCACCCTGCCCTTCATCTTTTTGAGCCTTGGATTGCTGACTTTTTACATCACGCGGCTTTTGTTCAAACCGGTCCAGTCCATCAAAAACACGCTGACCGCCCTGGAGCCGCAGCACCTGGACAGGGCTGCAGAATTGACCAGCCCTTTTTACGAGTTTGATGATTTTCTAAAGATCTTCGACCAACTTCGCCAAAGACTGCAAAAAAGTTTCACCAAGGCGCGGCGCTTTGCATCCGATGCCTCTCACGAGTTGCGCACACCCTTGACGATTTTGCGTGGCCATGCCGAAGAAATGATCACGGAATTGCCCACAGGCTCTGAGACCCAAATTCGCATGCGCGTCATCGCCGACCAAGTCGATCGGCTGATCGACATTTCCGCCAAACTGTTGCTGCTCTCCCAAGCCGATGCCAACAGCATCAAGGTCCAACTCGACACTTTGGACCTGAGCCAACTGGTCTGGAATTGGGCTCAAGACGCACGCTCTTTTGACGAACGAATCGAGGTCAAGCACAGCATTCAGCCGCGCCTGAGCTGCCAGGGCGACAGGCAACTGCTGCTGCAACTGATGCAAAACCTCTACACCAATGCCATCAACTACAACACCGACGAAGCTTGGTTGCGCATCACCCTCAAACAACAAGCGGGCAAGCTTTTGCTGTCCTTTGAAAACCCCAGCGAAGCCGTCTCAGCCGATTTTGCCGAACGCGCCTTTGACCGCTTTTACCGTGGGCCCGATGCGTTGGCCAAAGGCATAGAAGGCCATGGCTTGGGGCTCAGCCTGTGCCAAGAAATCGCCAAAGTACACGGTGGATTGATCACCGTCGACGCCACCGCAGATCGGGTCTGCATGACGCTTTCATTGCCTGTATTTGCGTAGAAAACCGCTGCCTGCATGGGGCGAGCGGCTCTTCAATAGGGTGCTGAGAGGTCCATTCTTGGTTTACTCAGAGGCGACGGGCGCGTCCTGCTGACTTTGGCCTGCGATGGGTAAAAAGTTTAAAGCGACTTTTTAAACCAGTGTGAAATTTCACCAACGATGCCGCGCCTGAAAGCCATCACGCAAACGACAAAAATAAGCCCCTGCACAAACAGGACCCATGCGCCCAAATCTGCCAGATAGTTGTGCATGGCCATGATGACCGCCGCTCCTGCGACTGGACCCCAAAGCGTCCCAAGCCCGCCTATCAGGGTCATCAAGACGACGTCGCCCGACATGGACCAATGCACATCGGTCAGCGAGGCGAGTTGAACCACGATGGCTTTGGTGCCACCGGCCAGGCCCGCAAGCGTTCCGGATAAAACGAAGGCAATCAATTTATACGCGTCGACGTTGTAACCGAGTGACAGCGCTCTGGCCTCGTTCTCGCGGATTGCCTTGAGTATCTGCCCGTAAGGCGATGTCACAACCCGCCAAACAAGTGCAAAGCCGGCCAGAAAAATAACCATCACAAAGATGTACATGGCCATGGTCTGGTTGAGATCGATCAGGCCGAAAAGGCGTCCCCGCGGAACCGCCTGAATGCCATCCTCACCCCCGGTAAATGGGGCCTGCAGGCAGAAAAAATAGACCATCTGCGACATGGCCAGGGTAATCATGGCGAAGTAAATGCCCTGCCGGCGGATGGCCAGCAAACCGGTCACGGCCGCAAGAATCGCAGCGACAACCGTCGCCGACAAAATCGCCAACTCGGGCGGGAAAGCCCAGACCTTGGCCGCATGCGCGGAGACATAACCCGCAACGCCGAAAAACATGGCGTGGCCGAACGAAAGCAGGCCGGAAAACCCCAGCAGCAAATTGAAAGCGCAGGCGAAAAGGGCGAAGCACATCAGCTTCATCAAAAAGAAAGGGTAGATCCATATTGGCAAAAGCGCAAAGACGACAGCCAAAACCACAAATGCGATGGCCAGGTGCCTTTGCCCTGAGGCGTGCGAGGCAGGGGGCGCGATAGTTTGTTTCATGGTGTGCTTATTTCTTTTCGCCAAACAGGCCGGATGGTTTGACCAACAGAACCAACACCATGATCACAAATATGACCGTGTTGGATGCCTCGGAATAAAACACCTTGGTCAGTCCCTCGACCAAGCCCAGGCCAAAGCCGGTCAGGACCGCGCCGAGAATTGAGCCCATACCGCCGATGACAACCACGGCAAACACCACAATGATGATGTCCGCGCCCATCATCGGACTCACCTGATAAAGCGGCGCAGCCATGACGCCGGCCAGCGCGGCGAGCCCGACGCCGAAGCCATAGGTGAGTGTGACCATTCGCGGGACGTTGATGCCGAACGACTGCACCAGGTCGGGGTTCTCGGTGGCAGCCCTGAGATACGCGCCGAGTTTTGTCCGCTCGATCACAAACCATGTCAAGAGGCAAATGACGAAAGACGCACAAATCACCCAGATGCGGTATTTGGGCAGGAACATGCCACCGACCGCCAAACTTCCGGACAATGCCTCTGGAACGCGATAGGGTTTGCCAGACGAACCGTATTCATTCATGAGCAAACTCTGCAGCATCAGTGCCATGCCAAAAGTCAACAGCAGCCCATACAGGTGATCGATCTTGTAGAGCTTTTTAAGAAACAGCTTTTCTATCACCACGCCCAAGCAACCCACCACCAAAGGCGCAATCACCAGGGAAGCCCAATAACTCAGGCCGAATCGCGTCAGACCAATGTAAGCCACAAACGCGCCCAGCATGTACTGAGCGCCATGGGTGAAGTTGATGATGTTGAGGAGACCAAAAATAATGGCCAAGCCCAAAGAGAGCAAGGCGTAAAAAGACCCATTGATCAGGCCGATGAGCAGTTGCCCCATCAGGCCTTGTAAAGAAATTCCGAAGATGTCCATGTTTGACGTCAGCCTTTCAAGTGTCACAAGCCAAGGAATGCAGTCAGTTCAGACTTTTTCGATGAGAGCTGATCCGAGGAAAAATTCATCACCACACAGCCATGCTCCATCACGACAAAGCGATCTGCCAACGGCTCGACAAAGCCAAAGTTTTGTTCCACCATCACGATGGTGTATCCCTTTTGCTTGAGTGTTTGGATCACGCGGCCCAGGGTTTGCACAATCACCGGCGCCAGGCCTTCGGAAATTTCATCCAGCAGCAACAGGCGAGCGCCGGTGCGCAAAATGCGCCCCAGTGCCAGCATTTGTTGCTCACCGCCCGACAACCGGGTTCCGGGACTGCGCCTGCGCTCATACAGCTGCGGAAACATCGCGTAAATCTCGTCCACCGACATGCCGCCAGGCGATATGACGGGTGGCAGCAACAGGTTTTCTTCACAACTCAAACTGGCAAAAATGCCTCTTTCCTCGGGGCAATAACCGATGCCCAGACGGGCAATTTCATGCGGCGGCAAAGACGTCAACTCCCTGCCCGAAAAAGAGACCGAACCGGTGCGCCGCCCGACAAGCCCCAGGATCGATTTCAAGGTGGTGGTCTTTCCTGCGCCGTTGCGTCCCAACAGCGAGATGACCTCGCCGGTATGAACGCTGCAGTTCACCCCGTGCAGGATGTGCGATTCGCCGTAATAGGCATGCAGATCACGTATGACCAGCAATTCGTTGGCATGCTCGCTGCTCATGGCGTTCCCTTGAGCTTGCTCGCGTCGGTGCCCATATAGGCCTCCAGCACCAGTGGGTCTTGAGAAATTTTCGAATAGGGGCCCTCGGCAATGATCTGCCCGCTTTGCAACACGGAAATCGTGTCGGATATTTGGGAGACCACTTTCATGTTGTGCTCGACCAAGAGCACTGTCCGGTTGGCACTGACCTGCTTGATGAGTCGGGTGATGCTGTCCACGTCTTCATGGCCCATGCCCTGCGTTGGCTCGTCCAGCAGCATGATTTCGGGCTCGAGGGCCAGCGTGGTGGCCAGCTCGAGCGCACGTTTCCTGCCATACGAGAGCTCGATCGCAGGCAGTCCGCTCAAATCACCCAGGCCGACCTGATCCAACAGGTCCATCGCACGGTCGTTCAGCTGTTGCAGGCTTCGCCCGGAGCGCCAAAACGAAAAAGACTCCCCCGATTTGCCTTGCAGGGCCACACGAACATTCTCAAGCGCCGTGAGATTGGGAAAGGTCGAACTGATCTGGAACGACCTGACAATGCCGCGGCGCGCCACCTGATGCGGCCGTTCCTTGGTGATGTCGATGCCGCGAAAAAAAATCTGGCCGCGCGTGGGGATCAGGAACTTCGTGAGGAGGTTGAAAAAAGTCGTCTTGCCTGCGCCGTTCGGCCCAATCAAGGCGTGAATGGTGCCCTTGCGAACTTTCAGGTTCACGGTGTTGACCGCGACAAACCCCCGAAACTCCATGACCAAGTCCCGCGACTCCAAAATCAAATCCGACATGTGGCCATCCCCTCAGGCATTGAATCGATACGCCAAGTCATTGGATCGGGGAGAAAGAGGCCGGCTTGATCAGGCGGTTCTCCTGAGACACCAGCATGGGGTAGACTTTTTTTGCAAACGCCATGAATGCCGGATCGGCGAAAAGCCGCTCGCGACGCCTTTCTCTGTCCTCAACGCTGTCGTAGCCCCAAATATGAATCACCTGATTCAGAGAGCCCACGTCGCTGATGAAATAACCAACGAGATGACCGAGATGGCCAATCTGGATTTGAAGCGCTTCGCGCTCGTACATCTCGAGAAATTCTGGCACCAAACCCGGTTTGAATGTATAGATGCGATGGTCGAGGATCATGAAATCCGCCTTTTAAAACTCGTTGTACAAAACAATTTTGCCTGCCGTCTTTCGCGACAAAAGGGTGTCCATTGCCAGCACGGCGTCCTTCATGGGAAAGCGCTGGGAAATGATGGCGGGGATCTTGCCCTCCACCGCCAGTCCGAGAAGGTCTTTGTTCAGTTGCTGGATGCCCTTGAGGTCACGTGTCATCCAACCGCCTAAGAAGACGCCCAATACCGAGGCGTTCTTGAGCAGGATCAGGTTGGTCTTGGCCTCTGCGATGCGGCCGCTGGTGAACCCCATGACGATGACGCGACCCATGAAGTTGAGGCAGCGCATGCATTCATCAAAAACATCACCGCCCACAACATCCAGGATCACATCG
>CAMCNQ010000079.1 GCA_945875955.1 Limnohabitans sp. Rim8
CGCTTTCAAACCCGGCTTGCAGTTGCAACAGTTCTTGGCCAGTGCGCCGCACATGAAATTGAATGGGTTCGCAGGCCGAGCGCTGGTCCAGTTGTTGCACCCAGGCTTGCATTTGTTGCTGCAATTGTTCGGTCAAATTTTGAGCCCAAGCGCTGGGCTGTTGGTTCACCCGGCGAGGGTCGATCGACAGCACCTGTTCTATTTGCCATTGGGGTTCGAGCAAGCCGGTGGGGGTGCGTCGCTCACCGAGGGTGAGGCTCAAAGTCCAGCGCCAATCGGCCTCGTCTTTGCCCAACTTGTCCCAGGCTTGACGCAGGCTAAAAGGCAGCTCGGGGGCATGGGGTTTGAGCACCAATTCGGCAGCCCAGCCACTGGTGCCATCGCCGCTGCCTGTCAGAGACCTCATGTAGGTGTTCTCATAAGGTGTTTCTTTGACCTGCACACGCCAGCGTTGCGAGTCCTGCATTTTTTGGGTCCAAACCTGGCTCACCGCATTGAGCAAGGTTTGGCTGGCAAAATTTTGATTGCCGGCAAACCCAGTGTCTGTGCGTGTTTGGACCACCAAAGGCAAACGCCACGTGCGGGGCGGTGCCGAGCAAGTCTTGCTGGTGGTGGCCTTGTCGCTGCGCCAGCCCCAAGGCAAAACATCGGCACTGACTTGTATGGGTGCGTCTTTTTCGTCTTCCAAGTAGGCCATCACGCGCACGCCACGCACTTGGGAGTCTGACTGAAAGTGGGCACTTTCATGCAGCGCGCCTTTGTCGTCTATCCACGCATTGCTCAAGACCCGGGTTGGGCGGTCCATGGTGGCTTGCAAAATGGCTTGGCGAATGGCACTGAGCTGGGCCTCGTATTGGCTCTGGGTCTGGCTTTGCGCGCGCTGGGCTTTGGCTGCGGAGGGCGTGGGCAGGGCGGCTGCGGCCATGTTTTGGAAGGGGCTTTGCGCATGTGCCGCCAGGGGCAAAGTCAAAGCCAGCGCCAAGGTGGCCACGGGGCGCAGGACTGGCCAGCGGGGCCCATGGCTCCGTGTTGCAGTAAAAGCGATGGACTTGGACATGCGCTTAACGCCGACGCGCGGCCAACTGGCTCAGGTAAAGGCTGCGCAGGTCCCTGACGACTTGGTGGTCAAGCGACAAGGTGGTCTCGTAGGTGTCTTCACCCACGGGCGCAATGCTGACCAGAACGGCACCATAAATCACGCCCTCGACCTTGGCCCTGAAGGTGTCACTCATCACGGTCATGTCGGCCACGCTGGTGGTGGCATCGAGTTGCTGCCCATAGACTTGCTCGGTGAGCGAGCGGTAAGCATCAAGCTTAGAAGCCCGAATCGCCAGCAAACGCTGCTGGGACGGGTTTTTGTGGTTTTGAACACTGATCACGGCGTAACCCGTGGCCACCAGGGTTTCGCGTTTTTCGACCAAGGGGGTGATCATGGACACATTGGTCGCAGCCACCGCGGCCGGCGGGCTGTCCGCGACCCAGTTTTTGAGAGAGATGGTTTCACAGCCCGTCAAGCCCAGCAGGCTGAACAAGGTGGCGGCCAAAGATCGGTTGAATGCCATTAAAAACTCCTGAAGCAAACCGGGTTCGCCCCCCATGGGGCGGCCAGCTTGAAATGTCCTGATTGGAGTATCGGCACCAGCTTCGCAGTCTTGAGCGGCCAAAAGGCCCTGTTGGTTTTTTGTCAAGCCAGACACGGGTGCGAACGACCGAAAATTCCCCTTTTTCTCACAGCGTGTGTGCTTTAGGACAAGGTTTTTACTTGCCAAAAATGAGACTTATCATATATAACCATAAAAATTGATTTTTTGTTTATTTTCGCAATTAGAAAATTTCAAGCGTTTCGCTGAAATGGCGCTCAAAACACGGTTCAACCCTTGGTCAAAAGCAGATGAAATCCCCTTTAAAACCCCTCATCATGGGACAAAGCCCATCGACGGTTTTCCTGCGGGAGTTGATCAGAACTTTGTCTGCATCGTCTTCCACCGCCCTCATCACCGGGGAAAGCGGCACCGGCAAAGAGTTGGTGGCGCAAGCCCTGCACATCCAGGGGCCGCGCGCTGACGGTCCGTTTGTCCCCATCAACTGTGGTGCCATTCCCCGCGAGTTGATCGAAAGCGAACTGTTTGGGCACCGAAAAGGCAGCTTCACCGGTGCCGTTTCAGACCGCTTGGGTCGCTTCGAGTTGGCCCATGGCGGGACCTTGTTTTTGGATGAAATTGGCGATTTGCCCATGGACATGCAGGTCAAACTGCTGCGTGTCTTGCAAGAACGCTGCATCTTGCCCGTGGGGGCCTCAAAAGAGGTGCCCATCGACGTGCGTGTCGTGGCCGCCACCCATAAAAAATTGGAAGCCGAAGTCGGCGCTGGGCGCTTTCGCGAAGACCTTTACTACCGCATCAATGTCTTGCCCGTGGTGACCACGCCCTTGCGCGAGCGGCCCGCCGATGTGGAAATTTTGCTCAATTTTTATGCGGACAAACATGCGCTGCCCAACGCCAAGGCGCTTCGGTTCACTGCACAAATGTTGCAGCTGATGCAAGCCTATTCCTGGCCTGGCAATGTGCGTGAGTTGTCCAACTTGGTGGACCGTTTCTCTACCCTTTACCCGTCTCAGTTGTTGCATGTGCACACCGTGCCGGCTTGCATGATGCCGCAAGGCTTGGCTGCATTGCAGGCGCAATGGTTGGCCCAGCACGGCACGCCCGCTGCAACGGCTTTGACACCCCCCATGGATGCCCTCTCGGTGGTGACCCAAGTGGCCATGCCTGAAGGTGTGCTGGCCATGGCGCAGGTCGCATCGCCTTTTGCAGACCAGGACGACCCCATGGCCCATTTGTTGGCCAGTTCTTCGGGCGGGTTCGGCATGCCCGTGCGCTCTTACAGCAGTGCGCCACAGCATGCTTCCAACGACGAAATCAACGATGTTGAGCAAGCCATTTTGCTGGCACAAGGCATTCAAACATTGCCGCCCGAGGGCATGTCTTTGAAACAACATTTGGTCGAGGTGGAGCGCAGCCTGATCGAGCAGGCGCTGGCCAGAACCCAGGGCAATGTTTCGCAAACTGCCAAATTGCTCCAATTGCAAAGAACCACCTTGATAGAAAAAATCAACAAGTACGAATTGCGCGGCGTGGCCTGAAAGCCATTGTGGCCTGGGCCTTGTCTGATTCCTGGGTGCTTAAAACGGGGGCTTGATCACTTTGGCGCAGGTGCCCTTGATCAGTTTGATGACTTTCCCGTTATCCACCGTGAGCGATTGCACGAATCTGCCGGTTTTGCGGTCCACCTCAAACTCTTCACGGCTGATCATCACACCAAAGCGCTGAAACATGGCTGGGCGGCTGACTTGCAAGCGCGTGCCTACCAGATGCAAGGTGCCAGCACGGCTTTCGGAGATGGCGATTTTGCCCTGGTACCAGCCGGAATTCTTTTCAAAATCGATCTGCGCCATGGTGATGCGCGTGGGCTCATTTTCCTTGATGCCCAGGGCCAACTGGCCATCCAAGTCCAATTCCAGTTCACAGATCAAATCAAGCACGCCCTTGTTTGAACCCGGTATTTTGCCGTCGCTGATGAACTCGGCAGGGGGCGTGACGTCGTCGCTCATGACATGCACCAAACCCCAGAGGCTGCCCATGAACAAAATGCCAATGGCGGCACCGATGGCGGTATTTTTCAACATAAAGGAACCTCTTGCCTGGCGGCAGGTGCGGGTACTGGATGGAAGCTCATAGGCGGTGGTTGCTTGGGCAAAGGTGCTTGCAGGTCACTGGTTGAGCACGGTGATGCTGACACGCCGGTTGCGCGGGTCAGCCGGATTGCCCGGCACGTTGGGGTTGGTGTCTGCCACCCCTTCGATGCGTGAAAACCGGTTGGCGTTGATGCCCTGCGTTTGCATGAATTGGCGCGTCGCATCGGCGCGTTCGGTCGACAAAGTCCAGTTGTTGCGGATGCTTTCAGGCGGGAAACCCAGGCTGTCGGTGTGTCCACGGATGGCCAGTTTATTGGGCAAGGGCTTGAGGGATTTGGCCACCTCTGCCAGCAAAGCGGCCCCTTTGCCGCCCATGTCGGCGGTGCCCGAGGCATACATGGCGAAATCGGCTTTGTCGATGACTTCGATGCGCAGCCCGTCTTTTTCGCGGGTGATGCTCACTTGGTCCTTGATTTTTTCGAACTGCTTGCTCTCCGAAAGTTTTTCCTTTATTTCTTTCTCAAGCTTTTCAAAATTCGATTGGTCTTGTTTTTGGGCCGGTGTGCCGGTGCCGCTGTCCTTGCCGGGATCTTGCTCTGAAGGGCCGTCTTTGTTGTTTTCCTCTTTGGAGGAGCCAAAACTTTCAGCAGGGCCACCTTGGGCTTGTGGCGTCATGCGCTCAAGCAAGGCGCTTTGTTTGGCCGTGAAGGGGAAACCATCGGTGTCGATGATGGATTTGCCACCAAACAAACCGTTCGAGCCGGCCAATTCGCCCATGGCAATTTGGCTGTGCGAAGTGGGCCTGAAGTAGTCTGCGACATTCTTTTTCTTGTCTTCGGTGCTGGCACCCAAAAGCCACATCAACAAAAAGAAGGCCATCAAGGCCGTCATCATGTCGGCCAGCGCAATTTTCCAAGCACCTCCGTGGGCACCCGCATGGCCATCATCGACGATGATTTTGCGAATGATGGGGCGCACCGCCTCGGCCGCAGCCGCAGCGGCGGCTGCCGCTGCGGCTGCGGCCTCTTCGTCTGAGGGGGCCTCAGCCGGTTTGCCTGCTTCGGCCATCAGGAGCCCCGCATGCCGTCAAACACTTCTGAGAAGCTGGGCTGATTGTGGTGAGAAATGCAGGCACGGGCCGATTCAATCATCAGGGGCTGGGCATGGCCTTTGAGGTTGCACACAATCATTTCGCGAATCACATCGTAGGCTTGCGCGTCTTCGTTGATGATTTGGGTCAAGCGCCCGGCAAAGGGCTCAAACATGCCGTAAGCCAAAAACACCCCCATCAAGGTGCCCACCAGCGCGGAACCAATCAGGGCACCCAACACGGTGGGGGGTTGGTCAATCGCCCCCATGGTTTTCACCACACCCAACACGCAGGCCACAATACCCAGCGCAGGCAGGCCCCCGGCAATGCCAGACAATGCGGCGGGTGCCAGCAAGGCTTCGTGGTGGTGAACCTTGATGGCTTTTTTCATCAAGTCATCCAAGGCGTCTGCATCCAAATTGCCTTGAGAGATCACCATCAAGCGCAAGGGGTCGCAGATCATTTGCACAATCGAATGGTCTTTCGCCAATTTGGGAAACTCGCCGAAAATCGGGCTTGAATCGGGGTTTTCTACGTGCGATTCCAAAGCCACCACACCTTCTTTTTTCATCACGGTTTGCAGCTTGCCCACCAACAGCATCAGGGCCAAATAGTCCGCTTGGTGCCACTTGGGGCCTTTGATGCATTGTCCAATGCCACCGAATGCGGCCTTGAAAACAGGCAGGCTGTTGGCCACCAGGGAGGCGCCAAGGGCCGAGCCCATGATGATCAGGAACTCAAATGGCGCGGCCTTGATGATGGGCGCCATTTTGCCGCCAGCGATCACATAACCACCAAAGACGGCACCAAAAACAACCGCTAAACCAACAAAGAAAAACATGGTGTCCCTTTAAAACTAGACAATGCACCAAATGCCGATGCACCAACCCAGTGTCCATTGAAAAATAAAGTCCATCAAATTGCCCAGCAATGCGACGGGCAAACCCAAGTAAAGCCCCCCCCACACCCAGCCCCATAGCGTCAAACGGGCTTTGGGGATGTCATGACCGAGGATGGATTTGTCATCCCCCACGGGGGCTTTCGTTTTTCCATTGACACGGGTATTCATCGGTTGCAAATGGGGTATCTTGAGTTAATTTTAGAAATTTTGACTATTATGACAATATGAAAGTCAATTGGGATGATTTGCCCCGCGACCAGTGGGCGCAATTGCACGCGCGCGAGTGGGGTGCTTTGCAGCAGTCTTGGGCCTATGGCGATGCTTTGGCCTCGCTGGAGGTGCGGGTGCTGCGTGCCATGGTCTGGCAGGATGATCAATTGGTGGCGATTGCCCAGTTCATCTGCAAGCGCATTGCGGGCTATATTTCTTTGGCCTCCTGCACACGTGGACCGGTGTGGCAACCCGATTTGCAGCCGCAGCAACGTGCTGAGGTTTACCGGTTGCTGCGCCAATCGATGCCTTTGCCCCGCCTGCGGGTCGTGCTGTTTTCGCCGGACAGAGAGGAAAGCGAAGTCGATGCGGCCGAAAGCAAGGGCATGCATCGGGTCATGACGGGTTATTCCACGGTGATGCTGGACTTGCGACCGCCCTTGGACAGCTTGAAAGCCGGCTTTGAGGGCAAGTGGCGCAACCGCTTGAACAAGGCCTTGGCCAACGAGAAGATCCGGGTCCAGGTGCAAGCCAGTGTCAAACGCTGCGAATGGTTGATGGGGCAGGAGATGGCTCAGCGCGAGGCCAAAAAATTCCATGGTCTGCCGACCGCCTTTGTATCGGCTTACATTGCGGCCTCAACCGAGCCGCGACTGGCCTTCTTGGTGGCTTATGCCGAGTACGGCAAAGACACAGTGGCGGCCATGTTGTTTTTGATTCACGGCGCGGTCGCCAGTTACCATATGGGCTGGTCCAGCGAACAGGGGCGGCAACTCAATGCCCACAATCTGTTGATGTGGAAGCTGATGGCACATGCCCAAAGCATGGGGCTTGAAGCCTTGGACCTGGGGGGGGTCAACACCCACGATTTGCCCGGTATTTCCCGCTTCAAATTGGGCACAGGTGGGCGCGTGCTGCGCCTTGCAGGCACTTTTTTTTGAGAATGAACATGAATTTTCAAGCCCGAACAAATCGGCCGGTTTGGCGCAGCACCCTGTGCTTTTTGTTGCTGCTGGGCAGTTTGTGCCCCATGGCCGCTTTCGCTTGGACCCGCATTGGCGAAACGGCGGATGTGACACTGTATGTCAACCGCAACTCGATTGAAAAAAATGACACCATCCGTCGTGTTTGGGAGATGCAAGACCTCAAGCAGCCCGATCCCGAGGGCGTGCGCTCCAGGCGTTACATGAACGAGTACGACTGCAATTACAAGATGCACCGCATTGGCCAAATGACCAGTTTTGCAGGTCCCAAAATGACCGGTGAAAAATTGGCCGTTGTGGACGAAATGGGTTATTGGCGAAAAATTCCGCCGAACGGGGTTTTTGTGTTGACTTATGTAGCCGTGTGCATTGAGTGAGGGGCTGCTTGTCCTGAGCCGAAAGTGGCGCTCAAGCGCTTTTCACTGCTCCGGCCAGTTTTTCAGCGACTTGTCGGTGTTACGCCGGCCTAAACCCCCGGCTTGAGTCCCTTCACAGGGCTTGGAGCCCAAGGCTTGGCCGCCGCGTCAGAGGCGGCTGGTCCTCAGGGTTTGACCGGGGTGACAATGGGGGTTGGTGGCACTGGCGTTGCCGTTGCCGGAGCGGCTTCTGTGGATTTGGCAGCGCCGTACCGAGGAAACTGTCCTGAGCGCTCCTTGCTTGAGTTGGCGGCCGCATTTTTTTGTACGGCCTCCATGTAACCTTCTTTTTGCAGGGTCACCAAGGCCTGGACATCGCGTTTGAGCCCTTCAACGTTGCCGACGCTCGCTTTCAGTGATTTGACTTCGTTGCCCAGGGACTGAACGGCAGTGGCTTGGTTTTGCAATTTGGCATTCATGCCTTGGACTTGCTTGATCACCGAGTCGCTGCTGGCCGCGACTTGTTTGGCCGTTTCGCTGGGAACCTTTTGCACCAGGCTCTCAGACTGTTTCAGCGAGGCGTCGATGCGGCCCTCGATTTGACCTTGTGATTTGGTCAAGGCCAATTGCTGAGAAGTCAAGTCCTTGACGCTTTGATTGACGCCCTCCAAGGCCTCCATGCCGACATTGAGTTCGACCACGCGTTTGCCCACAGCCATCAGCAGGGCATCGAGTTGGTTGATTTTGCTGATCAAGCGAACACCCATGATCAGAAAGAAGATCACGCAGACGGCCATGACACCCGCTGAGATGAACAACAGCAGCCGGGCTTTGTGGTGACCCGCTGTGGTCAATTCTTTGAAATCTGCGTTGGCTTGCCTCAGTTGGCTGCTGGCATGCGCAGCGCCCTCGGCCGATTTGGTGGCCAGATCTGCAGAATCGAGCACCACTTTGGCCAAAGACTGGTATTGCTGGTAAGCACGCTGGTCGACCGATATGCCGGTGTGCATGGGCTTTGCCGCAGCGCTCGAGGCCCCTGAGGAGTGACCATGACCGCCAGCAGGCTCCACGGCATCGCCAGCAGCGGGCCTAGAGCCTGTTTCATGCAAGGCTTGGGCTGGTTTTGTGGCGCTTTCAGCCACTGAGTTTTGCGCCTCTTGGGGGTCAACGGCCTGGGGTTCAGCAGCGGGGGTAAAGGTGTTCTCGCTCATGGTTTTTTTCCTCGAACTGGAAGGGGGCTTTTCAATCTTTGGAGTTGCTCTTCCAAAGCGGCGTTGCGGTTTTTGAGTTGGGCCAATCGGGCAAGCACAGGACTGTCTTGCTCCCACAGCAAGGCATCATCCAGCACCGGCTGTGCAGTTTGCGCAACTGCGGCCTGGGCTTTGGGCGTGCCGGCAGGCGTTGGTGCTTTTCGTGGCGCAGCTTTTTTGGCTGTTGGGGCTGACACGCCCGGCTTGGGTTTGGCGCTTTTCTGGGGCGCTTGCAATGGTGCGGTCACAGGCGCAGCGGGTGCAATCGGCTTGGCCTTGCCCTGGGTTTTGGCGCTGGGTTTGTTCTTGACGATGGCGGGCGCTGGCTCAGGCACGACGGGGGCCACTTTGGGCGCGGACGTCTTGGACTTGGTCTGGACCGACGCCTTCAAGGGGCTGGGTCGGGCTTGGCGAGCAGGACGCGCCGCGTCGGCCGTCACCGGGTCAGGCGTGTTTGGGCTCTGCGTCAAAGCGTCTATTTTTTGACGGTGATCGGTCAAGTCTTCGGCCTCTTGGACCACGTTGGCCTTGCGCGGTTTGTGCTCAGCCACGTGCGTGCCTTCTCGCACCGTGACGGTGTGAGGCGAGTCGTTGCGCAAAATGGTGCTTTTTTTCATCGGTTGACGGCCTTTGAAGGGGGGGTATTGGGTTTGAGTTGGTCTTGCAAACTGGCCGTGGTGCGCACCCAGCTTTTGGGAATGTCGGTTTGTTTCGAGGCCTCATAGCCTTGGGTCAGTTTTTCAAATGGGCCCGTGACGATCACAAAGTGCGCCAGTTTTTCGCCGGGTCGATAAGCCGCCACGATGCGGGCCTCTTTCAAACCGGCAAATTTGCCCTGAATCTCCAAAATTTTGGCGTAGCTGTTGGTGGTGCCGTGTTGCAGCAAAAAACTGCCGCGATCGAGTTTTTGGACCCAGGCGATCCCATCCTGGCTGGCTTCAGGGGCTTCAATGGCAGGCTCTGCTGGTGTGATGGCCATGGGCGCTGCGGGGGCTTTGGCTTGGGCGGGCGAGGGTGCCAGGTTTGCATCAATGGGATTGGCCGGGGGCAGGGCTGTTGCTGCAGTCGGTGGCATGGGCGATGCCTGCGGAAATGGCATTGCCTGACTCTGCGCCGAGCTGGGGCGGGCCTTCTTGGGGGAGGGAAGGCCAAAGGCTTCAGGTTGGATCCACAGCATCATCAATGTCGACAAGACCAGGGCGGCGGCAATGCCCAGCGACAACTTGACGTTTTTTTTCATCCAGTTGGGCGTTCGAAGCAGGTTTTTCCACAGGCTGGAGGGCGATTGCAAGAATTTTTCGCCGCGCTGGTGCGAGGCTAAAAATGCTTGTTTAAAGGCAGAGCCCGTCACCAGGGGCTCTGTCGGCGCAGCAGCGGGCATTTCAAGAGGTGCAGAGACCATGCTGTCCAATTCGGGCAGGGGTTTGCGTCGGATTCTTTGAAGCAATTGCTGCACCGCGGCCAGATTGCCCTCGTGCTCGGCCAGATCGAGGGCCGCTTGGGCTTGTTCTTCTGTGGGTGCTTCGATGTCCCAGCGCAAAATTTTTCGACCAAAAGCCGACAAAGCGGCCTTGTTGTTGAAGTGGTTGCCCGTCATCAGCAAAACCGCCCGTATGTTGGCGCCCGGAAAATTTTGAATCAAACGGGCGAGCAACTGAATTTCACTGTCGGGCAGGGTTTGCGCGTCGTGCACGATCCAAATTTGTGCTTGGTTCAGGGTCGTTGGGGCTTTGACCGCTTCGTCCAAAGATTGGCGTGCCAGCACTTCGTTGAACCGGTCCAGCAAGGAGTCGGTGTTGGCCGGAAAGTAGACCTCGATGCGGTGCTCGGGGGCTTGTTGGCGCAATTTGGCCAGCAACAAATTCACATAGTGGTCAAGCAGCGGCTCAAAGGGGCAATAAAGCGCCAAACTCAGGCCTTCGCGGGCAATGGCATTGGCACAGCCATCGATGCGCATGCGATCGGCCGCGCGAAACACGAAGGGGTTCAAGGCGTTGGCCTCAGGCTGGATCTGGATGTTCATGCTTCAGCTCCCGCGGGTTCGAGTCGACTGCCGTCCGGTTTGAACATCATGCTTGAGGGGACTTTGACCTTGGGCTTGGGCTGTGGCGGGTTCATGGGAGAAGCCGCCTCTAAGCTGAAGACATAGGCGATCACTTGGGCCACCGCGTGGTACAGGTCTTCCGGTACCTGTTGCTCGACTTCGGTGGTGAAGTAAATGGCGCGCGCCAGCGGGGCGGCTTCAAACAAATGCACGCCATGGGCTTTGGCTTCTTCTCGAATCAGCGCGGCCATGTGGTCTGAGCCCTTGGCCACCATGATGGGGGCGCCATCGCCGGTGGGGTCGTATTCCAGGGCCACGGCAAAGTGCTCGGGGTTGGTGATGACCACATCGGCATCTTTGACGCGCTGCATCATGCGTGAGTTGGCCATTTCGCGTTGACGCCTTCGGATTTGGGCTTTGACCTCAGGGCTGCCTTCCATTTGCTTGTATTCGTCTTTGACCTCTTGCTTGGTCATGCGCATGCG
>CAMCNQ010000080.1 GCA_945875955.1 Limnohabitans sp. Rim8
CCTTGACGATGCGGCTGAAACCCTGGGTGTAGACGTTGAAGTTGGAAGTTTTGGCGCGTGCGCGGTCCATTGAAAACACCACATCGTCGGCGCTCAAAGGCGAGCCATCGCTGAACTTGACGCCTTTGCGCAGATTGAAGCGGTATTGCGTGGGTGACATCTCTTTCCACGAAGTGGCCAGTTTGGGCTCCACTTTGAAAGACTTGCTGTTGTAGTACACGAGCGAGTCAAAAATGGCCGCGTGCACCCCGTTGCCCAAAGCGTTGTTTTGCGAATGGATGTCGAGCGTGGGGATGTCGCTGGCGCTGGACCATTTGAAGGGCTTGGCCTGCACCGCCGTGGCAGCGAGGACACCCGACAAACCCAAAGAAATCACCAAGGCAGTGGAACGGAAAGCAGAACGGGACACGTGGTTCATGGAAGTCACCTTTATGGGGAAATTGGCTGTATCGAACCCGACACTATGCATGATTCAGGCCCGTCTTGGGGATAGGGAATTCCCCCGAATCGGCCGATGCGCACCAAACAAGTGCTGGGTTCAGTCGAGCCGGATGTCACCGTACCACGCCCGCACCGCGCTGCGGGTGTTGTCGGTGTCGGTCATGATCGCCATGCCCAGCAAGGCCCCGGGGGGCTCGCCAAAGGCTTTCTCATAATCGGCCCGAATGTCTCGCTGGTATTGCCGCCACTGCTTGACATGCTGGGGGCCCGATTCCACCACCAACTTGCGCACGCGGTCGGTGCGCGGGTTCACGATGACCGTACCCTCTGGGCGTTGGTTGCACCACACATACATCAGCGTGGCATAGGGCAAGGGCTCGCCCGTGAGCGCCTCGGTCAGGTCGCTGAGCGCGGCATTTTTGGCAGAAAAACGGCTGCGGTCACCCTCAAAAGCCAAAATCAAACGCACCGGCGAGTCTTCGCTGTCGCGCTCGGCCATGTCGGCTTGCGCAATCAAGCCCTCGATTTGCCATTCAAACTGCAAGCGCCCCAACCTGTCGGCTGGCACGTTCAGCCGCTGGCGCTTCATGCTGGCCGACGATTGGGCATGGGCTTGCAAAGCGGGGCGTTGGTCGCGCTTTTCCAGCTTGAAAGCGGTGCGCAATTTGGCCGGCAAGGCCACGCTTTCCCATTCGGCGGTGTCTTTGGGGCTGAACAGCAAGGGGCCTTGGCCTGGCATGGACACAACCTCAGCCGGCAACTTGTCAAGGCCGGTGCAAGCCATCAAACTTAGCAAAAACAAGCCCGACAAGCCAGCGCGGACCCATGACCCGGCAAAAACCATGTATGTACTTTCGGTTTTCATGCAAGACAATAGGGCCTACACAATTTTGTCGATTTTGCCCCATTTCCTCATTTTTTTCATTCCGAAAGTTTTGCCATGTTCAATCGCCGTCTTTGCTTGCAAGCCTTGGCCATGGGCGCACTGCCCATGGCGGGCGCAAACGCCCAGCCCAGTTTTCCATCTAAACCCCTGCGCATCGTGGTGCCCTTTGGCGCTGGCGGCGTGGCCGACTTGACGGCGCGGGCGGTGGCGCAAAAACTCTCGGAAAACCTGGGCCAAGCCGTGGTCATTGACAACCGGCCGGGCGCAGGCGGCATTGTGGCGGGCGAACTCGTGGCCAAGGCCGAGCCCGACGGCCACACCTTGCTGCTCATGTCCAACGGCACGGCGGTCAGTGCGGGTTTGTTCAAGTCGCTGCCCTTCAACCCGCGCACCGACTTTGCGCCGGTGTCCATGCTGGGCTTGTTTGACATTGCCATCGTGGTGCCCGAATCCTCGCCCCACAAAAGCCTGGCCAATTTGCTCAGTTTTGGCCGCGCCAACCCCGGGCTGCTCAACATCGGCACCATCAACATCGGCAGCACGCAACACCTGGCCGCCGAATTGTTCAGAACGCAGGCCAACTTGATCGCGCAAATCATTCCCTACAACGGCACGCCGGCCGTCATCAACGCCTTGCGCGGCGGCCAGGTGGATGCGGTGGTGGAGATTTTGGGCCCCCTGAGACCCCAAATCGACGCCAAAGCGGTTCGCCTGCTGGGGGTGATGGGGGCGACACGGCCCAAAAACCAGCCCAAAGACCAGCCGCCAGTGCCGGTGGTGCGCGAGCTGCCGGGCCTGAGCAACTTTGACGTCTCGTCTTGGAACGCCCTGGCCGCGCCCGGCAAAACGCCCAAAGCCGTGGTTGACCGCTTGAGCGCCGAAGTGGCCAAGGTGCTGGCAGCGCCCGACATGGTGCAGCGGCTGGCGGGGTTCAACGTCGAAGCCAAAGCCAGCACACCCGCACAACTGGCGCAATGGCTGGACGCCGACATCAAACGCTGGACCGAGGTGATTCAAAAGGCCGGCATCCCGCAACAGTAAGGCGCGCCCCAACCGGCTGCGTCAAGCTGGCGCGGCCAGGGCCGGGCTGCCCCCACTAACTGAGCCTGTTCAAAATCGCTGCCACTCAGTATTGGCAAGTGCGCTGTTGGACTGCAGGACGCACACACAGATGCAGCACGCAAACACAAAGCCTGGGCAAGGCGCAGCACTTGCACGGCTTGTTCAAACGTGCGGGCATTGCGGGTGCCAGCTCTGACCCAAGGAGGCGCAGCTTTTTGACTTCACTCGCCGCAACAGGCATCCGTGTGCGTGTGCTGGCAGATCTGGCTGGCCACCGGAATCTGCAAGTGACGATGAGGTATCTGGATAAAATTCAGCATGGGCTTGAACCTAAGACTTCAAACCAGTGCCTACCGTTGGAAACACAGGGACTCCAGCCATGAAATCCACTCAATACCCCAGCGTTTGGGACGCCATCACTGACACGCCTCAAGAAACGGCGAGCTTGAAAGCCAGATCAAAATTGATGATGGAACTGAGCGAGGTCATCCACACACGAAAGCTACGGCAGAAGGATGCCGCAGATTTATTGGGGGTCACGCAGCCCCGTATTTCTGATCTGACTCGCGGCAAGATCCATTTGTTCTCTTTGGACATGTTGATGGACATGGCTTGCACGGCTGGCATGAGCCCTGAAGTCACCATCACAAAACCAGCTCACAAACGGGTGGTTGATCGCAGATCCGCCGCAGCTCGTCGCACGGCCTCCGCTGCTGTTGCTGTTGGGCCAAGGTCAGTGGCCAGCGCCTAGGCCAGCGCCCGGGCCAAGCTCAGCGGCTGGGCCAGGGCCGAGGTATGCGCCCAGAACCCAACACCCGTACCCACCTCAAAGTTGGTCGACTTTGATGCCTTGTTGCTGAACCACTTTTTTCCAGCCTTCCAGATCGCTGCGGATGAATTTCTCCATGTGGGCCACGCCTGCCGGTGCGGTCTCCAGCGCATCGGTTTTGAAGCGGGCCTGCACATCGGGCAAGGCCGAAATGCGCACCACGGCCTTGCCCAAACGATCCACCACATCGGCGGGCGTGCCCTTGGGGGCAACCAGGCCAAAGTAGTTCAAAGCGGTCAAATCGGCCAAACGCTGCTCGGCCAAGCCCGGCACCTGCGGCAGGGCCGAATGGCGCTCCAGGGCCGTCACCGCCAAGGCCTTGATGCGGCCATCGCGCACAAACGGGGCCAAGGCCGGAATGGTGCCGGTCAGCAGCTGGATTTGCCCGCCAATCATGTCCAGCGTGGCGGGGGCAATGCCGCGGTAGGGAATGTGCACAATCGACACCCCCATACGGGCCTTGAGTTGCTCCAACACCAGGTGGTTGATGCCGCCTGCACCGGCAGAGCCGTAATTGAGCTGTCCTGGGCGGGTTTTGGCATAGGCCACCAGTTCGGCCAGGTTGTTGACCGGCAGGTCTTTGTTGCAAGCCCACATCAAGGGGCCTTGCGCCACCATGCCAATGGGGGAAAAACTGCCCACCGGGTCGTAGCCCGCCGTGGGCAGCACAGCCGGCACGGTGGTGAATGGTGCGGCCACCAACAAAAGGGTGTAGCCGTCGGCAGGGCTTTGGGCCACAAACTGCGCGCCAATCGCGCCCGATGCGCCGGTGCGGTTTTCAACCACCACGCTGCCGCCCAATTCGTCGGACAGCTTTTGTGCCAACAAGCGGCCCATGGCATCGGTGCCAGCGCCCGGCGCGAAAGGCACGATGATGCGAACCGGTTTGTCCGGGTAATTGGCCGCCTGCACCCCAAAAGACAGGGCCACGCCCCCTGCAGCCAAGTGGGTCAACCATTGCCGACGCGAAACGCCATGGATCAAGGACATGCCGAAACTTTCAAATAAATAGACTTTGTCATTTTGCTCGGCCTGCGTGACAAGTTGATGACGCGGCCCGCATGCGCACAAGCCAACTTGAGCGGGCCACCCTGAGCGGGCCAGGCCGAGCGAGCCACCATCAACGCGTTTTTTAACAGAACCACCATAAGCTGGCCACCAGCAACTGGGGGGCCACCCAAAAAAAACCCACCGTGTTGCCACGGTGGGTTTTTTATTCTTCGAAATCTCAAGCTGGGTTACCCCAGCCGGAAATCAGAAGGAGTGCACAACACCCATGTCGAAGGATGTCTGGTTTGTGTTGTCCTTGGAAGGGTCTGCTGGAGTCGCATTGTTGTTCTTGCGTGTCTGCACAGCGTAGCTGGTCTGCAAGAAAGTGCGCTTGCTCAGGTCATACTTCAGACCCAAACCGGTCTTGGTGTCGTCTTTCTGACCCACAGCACCGTTGCCGTTCCAGCCGCTGTAGCCAGCCAAGATGGTGACAGCGCCCATAGGCACGGTCACGCCCACGGTCCAGTTGTTGATCTTGCCATTAACAGCGACAGGGCCAGTTGTTGCACCGACCACGTTAGCGGATGTGGCAAGGTTTGCAGTCAAAGCACCCAGGCCCCGTTCTCTATCAGCTTGTGTACCACCTTTGATGGTGGCAGAAGAGGCGTGCAACTTGGCAACGCCCAGGTCGTATGTACCGTAGATCTGGCTGATCTTGTCATTGCCACGGTTGTTTTCAGCGCCCACACCCAGAACCACAGGACCAGCTGCGTACAACAGGTTCAGGGACTGCATGGTCTTGGAGGAACCACCTGCTCTTGCAACAACAGCAGGAACAGCGGCAGTCACAACACCAGTATTCAAGTTAGCTTGAGCAGGCACGGCTGCGGCGGCAGTCGCTGCAGTGCTCACATTTTTCTTAGGCGACATACTGGCACTGAAAGTGAAACCATTGAAGTTAGGTGATGTGTAGAAAATGCCACCGTCGATACGGCCTTCGCCACCAGCGGCGTAGTCGGTTGCGTAACCAACAGCGTACGCGCTGCCAGCGCTGGTGCGCACACCCCATGGGTCAGCGTAGCCACCGTTAGGCGCTTGCAGAGCGGTCAGGCCACGGCCAAATTTCAACAAACCGAAACCGCCAGAAACACCCACACGCGACTCGCCTTGGAACAAAGGACGTGCGCCAGAGCCTTGTGGAATGCCGTCAGCAATTTGGAAACGCATGCCCAGATCGGCAACTGCCTTCATGCCACCGCCGAGGTCTTCAGCCACGGAGAAGTTGATGCGGTTGGCACCGCCGTCTTCGGTCACGGCCAAGTTGGCTGCACCAGGAGCCACTTTGGCTGTGTGGCGAAGGGTGGCGTCCATGCGGCCGCTGATGGTCACGGTGGACTGGGCGAAAGAGGCGCTGGAAACTGTCAGAACAGCCAGAGCAATCAGAGTTTTTTTCATTGCAATTTTCTCCAAAGATTAAAAAAGAGCTTCGAATTCAACAAGTGACGACCACTTGCCTGAACGCTTAGCCAACCTCCAAAACCGGAAGGTTGAGCTATTGCACCAGAGCAATCGGGCTTTTCCAAGAACTTCCAAGAATAAAGGTCATTTTCGTTGCACAGATGCAACAAAACATGGTTTTTAATGTTGGACGATCACCCATTTTTTGAATTTTCATCAATATATTCAACAATTTACAAGATTTTCAGAAAGTTTCGCTTGAATACACGCCCGTGATGCTTGGGGTGTTTGGCATGGCGCTGCTGCCAGGCCCATGATGGCTCTATTACAGTCTAGCTTCACCGAAGGGCTTTTCATGTCTCTTAATGCTTTGATTTTGGCTGCCGACAGCGCTTTGCGCACCCTGTTTGCCGAGCCGCGCGCCAGCCGCCCCACGCCACTGGCCCAGCACCCCGGCCCCGCTTTGAGCGAAGCCGAGCGCCGGGAAGCTGCCGCCTTGATGCGGGTGAACCACGTGGGCGAGGTGTGTGCCCAGGCGCTGTACACCGGCCAGGCCTTGGCCACCCAAAACCCCCACTTGCGGGCCCAATTGGCCGAGGCCAGCCGTGAAGAAACCGACCACCTGGCCTGGACCCAGCAGCGCCTGGACGCTTTGAACGACCGCCCTTCTTGGTTGAACCCGGTTTGGTATGCCGGGGCATTTGCCATCGGCTTTGCCGCAGGCAAGCTGGGGGGCGACCGGGTGAGTTTGGGTTTTGTGGTGGAGACCGAGCGTCAGGTTGAAGCGCATTTGCAAAGCCACATGACGCGCCTGCCCGCTGGCGACAGCGCCTCGCGCGCCATCGTCACGCAAATGAAGGCCGATGAAATCGCCCATGCCCAAATGGCCATGAAAGCGGGTGCCATGGAGTTGCCGGCCCCGGTCAAAACAGCCATGCGCCTGGCCGCCAAGCTGATGACCACGGTGGCGCACCGCATTTGAAGGGGCTTTCCTTGCGGGTTGCTCGGCGATCAATCCAACAGGGGCAGGGTTCGACGTGGCGGCATGGTTGCGCTCATGCCAGCAACACGCCCTGTGAAAACGCAACAACATCGACGGGCAAAGGGGTTTGATGGCCCGCCAGCAAACGGACATCCACCTTGCGACCGTCGAGCTGTCGCTGCAGTTGGGCGGCCAGCAAAGAAGCTTCCCAAATGGGGTTGTCGACCTCTCCTTGATCATGCACGTGCAAGTCAATGTCCCCGCCCTTGGCCGAGTCATCCAGGCGAGAGCCGAACAAACGCACCTGCGCACCACTGCCCCAGCGTTGTGCGACGGCTTGGTGAATGATGGCTTGTGAGTCGGGTGAAAGTCTCATGCTTTTAAGGATAACGGATTCAAACCGTTTTCACCAACGTCAAACGGTTCACATTTATAGGGCCCCACTTACAAATACCCCAAGGTGCTGGTTTTCACGCCAAGTTTTCTGCCTGCTCAGCGGGCTCAAGCAGCCACATCCACCAACTCAAAGCTGGTGGTGATCTCGGCGGTTTTGGCCAACATGATGCTGGCCGAACAGTATTTGTCGTGGCTCATGGCAATCGCCCGCTCCACCGCGCTGGCGGGCACGCCTTTGGCGGTCACGGTGAAGTGCATGTTGATCTTGGTGAACACCTTGGGGTCGACCTCGGCGCGCTCGCTGCTGAGCTTGACGCTGCAGCCGCGCACATCGTGACGCCCGCGTTTGAGGATGAGCACCACGTCGTAGGCGGTGCAGGCACCTGTGCCCGCCAGCACGGTTTCCATGGGTCTTGGGGCCAGGTTTTGCCCTCCGTTTTCAGGCTTGGCGGCATCGGGCGCGCCGTCCATGGCGATCATGTGGCCCGAACCGGTTTCGGCCAAAAAACCCATGCCAGAGCGGGTGCCGGATGCTCCGGTCCAGGTGACTGTGCATTCCATTGTCGTGTCCTTGTTGTGTGGTGGGGCAAGGCGAATGGGCCTTGCACTTGCGAAAAGCCGTATGGTAACCAAGCGGGCCCGGTTTGGCCTTTCGCTGCCCTAACAGACCTGAACAGGGCGTCAAAAAGCGGTGAAGACACGGCCACCAATCGATTAGGGGTGGTGGGCAAGCTTGCAGCGGCCCATCCGTGGCTTGTTTTTACTGAATTTTTGACATGGAACAACTGACTTGCTGCATTGCAATAAAAATACCCGTACAATTGCGAACAAGCGTGCTTTTTTGCATGCACCTGTTGTCTCCTCCACCCTCTGAAAAGGTGGATTTGCCCCAAGCCGCAAGGCTCGGGGCATTTTTTTTGGGCCGTTATCATGGAGGCCAATTCTTTTGAGGGCGCGCGCCCCCGCACGCTCAACCCATGACGACACGACACCTAGCACCCGCTGACTACCTGATCAAGATCCTCAACGCCCGCGTGTACGACGTGGCCACCGAATCGGCGCTGGAGTTGGCCCCCAACCTGTCGCGCCGATTGGGCAACCAGGTGCTGCTCAAGCGCGAAGACCAGCAGCCCGTTCACAGCTTCAAGTTGCGCGGCGCTTACAACAAGATGTCGCACCTGACGCCGGAGCAGCTCAAAAAGGGCGTGATTTGCGCCTCGGCCGGCAACCATGCGCAAGGCGTGGCGCTCAGCGCCAGCAAGCTGGGCACGCGGGCGGTGATTGTGATGCCCACCACCACGCCACAGGTCAAGGTCGATGCGGTCAGGGGTTTTGGTGGCGAAGTGGTGCTGTTTGGCGACAGCTATTCCGACGCCCACAAGCACGCCCTGAGCCTGCAAAAAAAACAAGGGCTGAGCTTTGTGCACCCGTTTGACGACCCAGACGTGATTGCGGGCCAAGGCACCATCGCCATGGAAATGCTGAGCCAGCACCAGGGGCCGCTGGACGCTGTGTTTGTGGCCATTGGCGGCGGCGGTCTGATCAGTGGGGTGGCCAATTACATCAAAGCCGTGCGCCCCGGCGTGAAGGTGATCGGCGTGCAAATGAACGACTCCGACGCCATGATGCAGTCGGTGGCGGCCAACCAACGCGTGAGCCTGACCGATGTGGGTTTGTTTTCAGACGGCACCGCCGTGAAACTGGTGGGCGAAGAGACTTTTCGCGTGGCACGCCACCTGGTGGACGCCTTCATGACGGTGGACACCGATGCCGTGTGCGCCGCCATCAAGGACGTGTTCATCGACACCCGCTCGATTGTGGAGCCCGCAGGCGCGCTGGCGGTGGCGGCCATCAAACAGTATGTGGCCACCCACAAAACCAAGGGCCAGACCTACGCGGCGATTTTGTGCGGCGCCAACATGAACTTTGACCGCCTGCGCTTTGTGGCCGAACGCGCCGACGTGGGCGAAGAAAAAGAAGCCCTGTTTGCCGTGACCATTCCCGAAGAGCGTGGCAGCTTCAAGCGCTTTTTGGAGCTGATCGGCAGCCTGCCGGGCGGCCCGCGCAACGTGACCGAGTTCAACTACCGCATGAGCGATTCAGACAAAGCCCATGTGTTTCTGGGCTTGAGCACCCATGGCAAGGGAGAGAGCAGCAAGATCACGGCCAAATTCAACAAACAAAGCTTCCAGGCAATTGACCTGACGCACGACGAACTGGCCAAAGAGCACATCCGCCACATGGTGGGCGGGCATTCGGCACTGTCGCAAGACGAACGCCTGCTGCGCTTTGAGTTCCCCGAGCGGCCCGGGGCGCTGCTGAAGTTTTTGAGCCTGATGCGCCCGGGCTGGAACATCAGCCTGTTTCACTACCGCAACCAAGGCGCCGACTATGGCCGCATCTTGGTGGGCCTGCAGGTGCCGCCCCAAGACGACAAAGCCTTTGCCAAGTTTCTGGACACGCTGGGGTACCCGTATGCGGAAGAGACGGAGAACCCGGTGTATCGCTTGTTTTTGCGGGGGTGATGGTCCTTATTGCATCGAAGCGCTCATGAAAAAGGGTCCTTACGGACCCTTTTGCATTTTCAAACCATTCACTGATTAAGGAGCTTTAAATGCTTTGTTGGCAGTGTAAGAATAGAACCGAACGTTTTTATCGGTATAAGTGCGCAGCCACACCTCACGACTCAAATAAGCCTTATCTGCTGGACGACTGGGCGAGTACCAATCGAGACAAGCACTGATTAAAGCCGAAGTGCCGTAATACTTAGAAGGGAGTTCAGCATTTACCAATTGATTGGTAGAGCGCGAGAAACCTTTGTTTTGAGAAGAAACGAGCGTATTGGATGAAGGGGCATTCGTTGTGTTGCAAACAGTTTGTCCACTGTTAAGCGATCGCGCAAACTCGCTCCAACGCCAGTAGAAGTTCGTCCCTGGCAATGCATCGATGTCCACCGCCAAATCATCATCGGATTCCCAAAGAGTTGTTTCGTTGTATGACGTCCAAACCCCGCTAGCAAAGTTCGATCCAATAACGCTACCCGTTCCGTTATCGCGGCTGGCTGCATGCACAGAACTCGGATTAGCACCAAATTTGCTTCGCAAACCAGAACCTGTTTTGGCTTTTTGAACTTCTGAATAGAAACCCACCATGTCCGCGCCAAAGGCATTGGGAGCTGTAGACCACTGCGCGTTGACAGTTGTAACGTTATTAACAACATCAGCAGCATTGGCACCAGTGGCAGTGAAATCCAGATACCGGCGAAGAGTGTCTTCCGACATCTGGCTTGACTGTTTCTTAGCCATGATTTCTGAAGCCTGAGATGCTGGCGGCAACTCGCCCAGCATGCGTGTTTTGATCTTCTTAACCAGTTTATGGTTGTTGTCGATCACATAAAAGGTAAAGACTGGGTTGTTATCCAACTCCTTTGCCAAGTCAGCGTCAGGCTGAAGACGCGCGTAGCGAGCACCCGTATTCCACTTGACATCACGACCATTGATGGAGGCATCAACTTGACCGGTAAAGGGGTGAACCTGATTCGTCAAGGCTTGTATATCCACCGTGTAATTGGAAGCACTTGCGAGCGTTGTGCTGGCACTTGTCCCACCGCCGCAAAGGCCGCCATTGACTGAACGCGCTGCCAATGGGGAAGTCATGTCAACGGCATCTAGCGCTTGTTTTTCAGAACTACCCAATCTGCGATCAATTGCAACATAGTCCTGAGTTGGTGAACTGAAAGGTACTTTCAATACTAAACCATAGGGGAAAACGCCCATCCATTTATTTCCAACCATTTTTCCCGGGCCCGTCACAACGACGCACTGAACCACTGACTTGGAGTCAGCCAAGGCAGCAGTTCGGACTGCGGAATAAGTTGCAATTGCGGTGGATTTGTATCCTGTTCCGGTCATGTAATCCATGACGTAACTGGAATCTGCCCTGCCATTTG
>CAMCNQ010000081.1 GCA_945875955.1 Limnohabitans sp. Rim8
TGGGTGCTCCATTTGAGAATGCCTTCCACTGCTTTGGGAAAGTCCGTTTGCATGGCTTGTATGGATTTCTCCCGCAGCGCCTGACCTTGCGCCGACTCGGGGCGCGCCGATGTGGACAAAAACGCGACCCCGTGCAGGGGCCTGTTCGATTGGCTGAGCATCTCCATGACCACATAGCCGCCCATGGAAAAACCGCACAGAACCAAAGGCGTGTCCAAGGCAACGGTTTCCAGTTGCTGCCAGGCATCTCTGGCCATGTCCACCAGTGTGCTTTGCGTCAGGACGTTGGCCACACGGACTTCGGCCACGTCCTCCAGCAGGGCTGCGACCGGCGACCAGATGCGCGGGTCGTTGAGCATGCCAGGCACCAGCAAAATGACCGGTTTCATGCAGCAGCCCTTGCGTTTTCCAGACCCTGATGGCTGGGCAGCTTGGGGGCTGGGAAGAAGCGCTCGCGCAACTCGCGCTTGAGCACTTTTCCCACGGGATTGCGTGGCAGTTCATCCACCAACATCAACAGCTCAGGCCATTTGAAGGCCGCCACTTGTTTGACTTGTTTGAAGTGGTCGACCAATTCTTCCAGGCTCAAGCTTTGCCCAGGTTGGGTCACCACCACGGCGCACACCCGTTCACCCATGGTGGGGTCGGGGGCGCCAATGACTGCAGCGTCACGAACTTGGTGGTGGCTCATGATCAGGCCCTCGATTTCTTCAGAGGAAATGTTCATGCCGCCCCGAATCACGATGTCTTTATGACGGCCCGCATAGCGGTAAAACTGCTGCCGATCGCCTGCAATTTCAAACAGGTCACCGGTTCTGTAAAAACCTTGCTCGTCAAAGGCGCGGGCGCTGAGTTCTGGGGCTTTGTAGTAACCGCTGAAAATGGTCGGGCCTTTGAAGCGCAATTCGCCAATTTGCCCACTGGCGACAATGTCTTGCCCGTCGTTGATGTCCACCAAACGGGTCTGAATTTTTCGTGAAACCTTCATCTTCCAGTCAAACCCAGGCACCCCCATGCGGGGAAAATACAAGGCCCGCTGGCTTCGCACCGGCATGTCTTGAGGCGACGAGCTCAGGGCAGCGCCTTCGTTGGAGCCGAAGTAGTTGATGACCTCGATGTCGAACTGGCGCTTCATTTCTTCGACCAACCACTCGGACAGTGGGCCGCCACCCGAGCCTATGCTTTTGAGTCGGGAAAAGTCCACACCCTGCATTTTTTCGGGCTGCTTGAGCAACAGATTGAGCACGGCGGGGGCAGCCACGCTGTAGTCAATGGGGTGTTCGCGCAGCTGGGTGACAAAAACGTCCAGGTCGAAGGGGTGGTGGTGGTGCAGCGTGCCACCCAAAATAAGCCATGACGCCAGACTGACCGACACACCCGCCATGTTGACAAATGGAAAGGGGATCAGGAGCTGTGCACCCGGTTGCAATTGCCCTGCATCGTTCACCGATTGGCCTGCGATCAGCCATTCGTTGTGGTTGCGCGGCACGCCTTTGGCCCGTGCTTCTGTGCCCGAAGTCCAGCAAATGGTCACCACATCGTGGGCCGTGACACCGCTGGTGCGCATGTGCGCCAGCAGGCGTTCGCCATCCCAAGGGGGCGTGCTGGCCAAGGCGGCTGACAAGGCCATCACGCCGTCTGGCCCATCAGAGCCCAAAGACCAAATCTGCTCCAGCCCGCTAAAGCGGTGCTGGTTGTCTTGCCAAGCCTGCGCACAGGCGTAGTGGCCCACGCGAGCGGTGGTGATGCTCAGCTTGGCGTGTGTGGTGTCAAACACATGAATCAGCTCGTGCAAGCGGTATTGAACCGGCACGGGTGAGACCACGATTCCGCTGAGGGCGCAGGCCAGGTAAATGGCGTGCATCTCGACGCAGTTGGGCAATTGCACAACGATGATGTCGTCTTTGCGCAAACCACGTGCATGCAGCAATGCGGTGTACCGTCCCACTTGTGCCAGCAAGTCTTGCCAACGCCAGCGCACGGGCTCATCGCCCGTGATGGAGCGCAGGTTGGGCGGGTCCAGTACGGCCCAAACCTCAGGCTGCTGCTGGGCGGTCTGTATGAACAATTCCCCAAGCGTGGTCTGTGACCACCAACCCTGGCCGATGTAGTCGTCGATTGCTGCTTGCGATACCAGAACCATGGTCACTTCCAGCGGTCAAGGGTCTTTTGGCTCACAAATGTGGCGTGAAAGCCATTGGGAATGCGCCTTGGCATGATGATTCTGGCGACCGGACCTTCACACATCTTGGCACCTCGCCCATCGAAGACCTGTATCTCCGATTGCCGATCAACCGGGTTCCAGGCCAGCGTGATCAGGTAGCCATCGTCTTCCGTCTGGGCGTTGTCACGCGGTGCAAAGCCGGGTTCGTTGTAGAAATACTGTGGCCCTGCGCGGTAGGCGATGTAAGCGCCGGTAGACAAGTCGTATTTCACCAGACCCGAAAAGCGGGGCTCTTCCTTGCCGCCCTGCGGAAAAAGCACATGAAATGAGTATTGGTTTTTGCGCCCTTGGTACTGGCTGTTGATGACGGGAAACTCGGTGTTCAGAACGTCGTCGATGACCCGTTCCTCGGTCAGGCCCGTGCGCAGGTTAAAGCGCCATTCGTACAGCATGAAGTCGCGCTGGCGCATGTGAATGGTTTTCTCCAGTCGGCGCGCATCGGCTTGGCCATGCTCGTCTTCGTGCAGGCGGTAAGGCGTGCCCACCATGATGATTTCTTCGCCCTCTTCCCAAGCGTTGACCACATGCAGCATGTACGTGGGTTTGGCCGTGAACCAGCGAATTTCGTGCGCTTGGCCGTAGCGGGGCAACACGCCAAAGCGGGAGGGTTGGTCGGCGTGAAAGCGGACTTTGTAGCGACCGGCGGCCAGGGCATCTTTGTCAGGCCACAGCGGAAAATCATGCAAGATGGTGTAGTGCTCGGTGATGGCCATGTCGTGCGGCAATCGAGGGCCGGGCAAGTCCACATCGATCTTGTGCAAGAGTCGGCGGTCCGGACCCACCACGCCGTACTGCATGTAGGGGGCTTTCAGGCTGTAGTCAAAAAACAGCAACTCACCCGTGTGCTCGTCTGGCCTTGAATGGGCAGAGAGGCGGCTGATGCTGCCGTCGAAATCGGCCTGCCCCAGGGTTTCCAGCGTGTCCGGGTCCACGGCGTAGGGCATGCCAGAGCGGTACCACATGCTGATCAGCCGACCGGCGTGGTATTTCACGTCGGTATTGGAGGTGTTTTTCAGGGGTTCTTCGGGCCGGTCCGCGCGCCAGGGTTCTTTGAGACCTTGCCACAGGGCTTGGCCTGCAGCTTGCTCTTCTTGGAGTGCCGCCGTGCGTACCCAGCGGTTTTTGTAAGTGACTTGGCCACGCTCAAAGCGCACGGCATGCAACATGCCATCGCCATCGTAGGCATGGTATCGCCACTGCGGTGGATAAAACGGGTTGGGACCATTGCGCACGTAAAGGCCATTGAGGTCAGCGGGCACCTGCCCAATGACCTGCAGGTCGGTGAACACATCCTCTTGGTGGATGGGGCCGTTGTTGCCATTCAGTGCTGGAATGTCGTGCACGGGCAAATCGTTCAATTGCATGTTTGTCTCCTTGGGGCCCCGCCGTGGTGAAGGCCTGGTCTTGTGCTTGCAGTCTAGTGATCTGCCGTTTTTGATCCTTGTTAAATTTCGATATATTGAATATTATTCTGTTATGTTGAATTCTGATGCCGCCATCCACCGCGCTCCCACGGGCTTTCTGGAATACGCCGGGGACAAGCAATTTGCCACCACTTTGGCCAGAGGCATGGAGCTGTTGCGTTGCTTTTCACCTGAACAACCGGTGCTGGGAAACAAGGACCTGGTGCAGAGGCTGGGTTTGCCAGCTGCCACCGTGTCCCGGTTGACCTACACCTTGATGTGCATGGGTTATCTGACTCAAACCGAGCATTACGGGAAATACCAGCTGGGCTCGGCGGTGCTGTCGCTGGGTTACCCTTTGCTGGCGCAGTTTTCTTTGCGCAGGCAGGCAAGACCCTTGATGATGGAACTGGCCGAGGCCACGGGTGGCTCCATCTCGATCGGTATTCGGGACCGCCTGACCATTGTCTACATCGAGGCGGTGCGATCCTTCAACAAGCGCGTTTATCCCCTGGAAGTCGGCACCAGCCACTCGATTGCAGGGACGGCCATCGGCCGTGCTTATTTGATGTCTTGCCGACCACCCGAACGCGAGGCCTTGCTCAACCAGATCCAGGTCAAAAGTCCACAGGACTGGCAGCGACACGGCGTCAAACTCATGGAGAATTTGCAGCAATACCCGCGATATGGTTGCTGTGTGTCGGTGGGCGAGATTTTTGCGGATGTTCAAGCCGTGGCCGTGCCCTTGGGGCGCATCAATCGCGGCGAGTTGGCCGCCATCAATTGTTCATTTCAGGGGCGTGAGCTGGATGAGGCCTGGTTGCGTCAACACATTGCGCCGCAATTGCAAGCTGTCGTGCGGCAGTTGACTTGAACCTCATGTTGCTTATTTTTGAAAGGGCTTGTCTTTGCTCAAACATCTAGAACCCCCTGCGCTGCACCCACGCTCAGTCAGGCAAATTTTGTCCGACTTTGGCGGCACTTACGCCGCCAATGCGCTGATCGGCTTCATCTTTGCCGCCACGGGCCCAGTGGCCGTCATCTTGACTGTGGGCACGCGCGGCGGCTTGTCGCCACAAGAGTTGGCATCTTGGGTGTTTGGCGTGTTTTTTGTCAACGGGCTGATCAGCTTGCTGATGAGTTGGCGCTACACCACGCCGCTGGCCTTTGGCTGGACGATTCCAGGCACGGTGCTGGTGGGGCCTGCTTTGCAGCACCTGACTTTTCCCGAGGTCATCGGGGCCTTTTATGTCACCAGCGCCTTGGTGCTGGTGTTGGGGCTCAGTGGTTGGGTCAAACGCCTGATGTCCGCCTTGCCCATGCCCATCGTCATGGGCATGGTGGCCGGGGTGTTTTTGCGTTTTGGGCTGGACATCGTGCGGGCTTTGCAAAGCGATGTGGCGATTGCCGCGCCCATGGTGGTGGTTTTTGTGCTGTTGTCGGCGAATGCCGATTGGGCCAAGCGCATGCCGCCGGTGATTGGCGCGCTGCTGGTGGGCGCTGTGTCGGTGGCCTTGTCGGGGCGGATGGATGCCGCTGCCATGGGGCAGTTGAGCTTGGCGCAGCCCGTCATACAAGCCCCGGCCTGGTCTTGGGCGGCCATGCTGGAGTTGGTGCTGCCCTTGGCCATCACCGTCTTGGTGGTGCAAAACGGGCAGGGCGTGGCGGTGCTCAAAAATGCCGGACACGCGCCGCCGGTCAACATGATTGCGGTGGCCTGTGGCCTGGGTGCGGCTTTGAGCGCGGTGTTTGGCGCGGTGAGTTCGTGCCTGACCGGGCCCACCAATGGCCTGCTCACCTCTTCAGGCGAAAAACAACGCCATTACATTGGCGCGCTGATCTTTGGCCTTTTGGCGCTGTTGTTTGGCCTGATGGCACCCACCTTCACCAGCCTGATGTTGGCTGCGCCCAAAGAGTTCATCATGGTGCTGGGTGGGCTGGCCATGCTGCGCGTGCTGCAAGGCGCTTTCGTGGCCTCGTTTGGCGCGGGCCGGTATTCTCTGGGCGCACTGGTCAGCCTCTTGGTCACTGTGGCCGACATTGGCCTGTTCAACATCGGCGCGGCTTTTTGGGGCCTGGTGGCCGGGTTTGCCGTGTCGTGGTGGATGGAGCGGGGCGATTTTCAAAACCGCTGAAGACCTGCCAAACAACACACAATGAAGCTTCAAAAAATCAACGAAGGTGTTTATGCCCTGTACGATCCCTCGGGATCGCATGTGGGCAATTTCAAGTGGATCAACACGCTTTGGAAGTTCAAAGCCATAGGCCATGACCCGCATGGCCAAGTCATTCCCGGTGGAGGGCCTTTAACCGACCGCCACAACATCACCATGGCTGAACTCGATGAGCGTTTGATTCGGGCCCAATTTTTCCAGGAGTGACCATGTTCAAAGTCCACGCTGTTTCGCCCAGTCGCTTGCCGGCCTTGCTCCAAGCCATGCCCAAGGCCGAGTTGCACATCCACATCGAAGGCTCGCTGGAGCCCGAGCTGATCTTTGCACTGGCCAAGCGCAACGGGGTGCAACTGCCTTATGCCGATGTGGCCGCTTTGCGCAGCGCCTATGCCTTTACCAACCTGCAAAGTTTTTTGGACCTGTATTACGCCGGGGCCAGCGTGCTTTTGCACGAACAAGACTTTTACGACATGGCCTGGGCGTATTTTGAAAAGGCCGCTGCCGACCATGTGGTGCGGGCCGAGTTGTGTTTTGACCCGCAAACCCACACCGCGCGGGGCGTCAGCATGGGCGCGGTCATCGAGGGCCTGCACCGCGCCTGCCGCGATGCGCAAACGCAGTTGGGCATCAGCGCCGATTTGATTTTGTGTTTCTTGCGCCACCTGTCTGAAGACGACGCGTTGGCCACACTGGATGAAGCCATGCCCTGGCGTGATCGTTTCATTGGCGTGGGCCTGGACTCGAGCGAGCTGGGCCACCCGCCTGAAAAGTTTGCCCGCGTGTTTGCCCTTGCCCGCGAGCGGGGCCTGCACCTGGTGGCCCACGCGGGCGAGGAGGGGCCGCCTGCTTACATCTGGAGCGCGCTGGATGTGCTGCAAGTCGAGCGCATCGACCACGGCGTGCAAGCCATCCACGATGCTGCACTGATGAAGCGCTTGGCCGACACCCAGATGCCGCTCACGGTCTGCCCACTGTCCAACCTCAAGCTGTGCGTGTTCAACAACCTGGCCGATCACAACTTGGGCCAAATGCTGGATGCAGGCCTGTGCGTGACCCTCAACTCGGACGACCCGGCCTACTTTGGCGGCTACCTCAACGACAACTATGTTCAGACCTTTGCCGCTTTGCACCTGAACGCCCAGCAAGCCTACAAACTGGCAGCCAACAGCATCGAAGCGAGCTTTGCGCCAGAGGAGGACAAGCGCCGCTGGATGCATGAATTGAAAGCGTGTTTTCAGGGGTTTGTGGAGCAGGACTGAGGCGATCAGCTGTCAGAATGTGCGCACGATGGCGACAGAATCTCAGCATACCGAGTGGAAAGAAACCTGGCGCGATGACTGCCTGCGCTGGGTGTGCGGCTTTGCCAATGCGCAAGGCGGTCGTTTGCTGCTGGGGGTGAATGACAAAGGCCAAGTGGTGGGCCTGCCCGACGCGGCCAAGCTGCTGGAAGATTTGCCAAACAAGGTGCGCGACTTGCTGGGCATGGTGGTGGAGGTGAACCTGCACACCGAAGCTGATTTGCCTTACATCGAGGTGGTGGTGCAGGCGTATCCCAATCCGATCAGCTACCGTGGCCACTACTTCATGCGCAGCGGCAGCACGCTGCAAGAGCTCAAAGGGGTTGCATTGGACCGCTTTCTGTTGGGTCGCCATGGTCGCACCTGGGACGGCGTGCCGCTGCCCCGGTTCAGTCTGGCTGATGTGTCGGCTCCGGCCATGGCGCGGTTTCGCCAGCTGGCCCAGCGCAGCGGTCGATTGGATGCAGAGACCTTGTCCGAGAGCGATGCCGATTTGCTGGACAAACTGCGGCTGAAAGAAGGCGCGTATTTCAAACGTGCCACCGCCTTGCTGTTTGCGGCAGACCCGCAGCGCTTTGTAACGGGCGCATTTGTGAAGGTCGGCTTTTTTGAGTCAGAGACAGAGCTGCTTTACCACGACGAGGTGGAGGGCGATTTGTTCCACCAGGTCAAGAACACGCTGGACTTGTTGCTGACCAAGTACCTCAAGGCGGTCATTTCTTACGACGGCATTGTGCGGGTGGAGACCTTTCCGGTGCCGCGTGCGGCGCTGCGCGAGGCTTTGCTGAACGCGCTGGTGCACCGTGACTATGCGGTGACCGCGCCGGTGCAGATTCGGGTGTACGAAGACCGCTTGCGCATGTGGAATCCCGCTGTGTTGCCCGAGGGCTGGACCCTGGACACGCTACTGAGCGCGCATTCGTCCAGCCCCTACAACCCGGCCATTGCGAATGCCTTTTTCAGGGCGGGCGAGATCGAGGCCTGGGGCCGTGGGGTGGAGCGCATTTTTGCAGCTTGCGAAGCGGCGGGAACGCCCAAGCCAGTGCTGCGTTACCACCCCTTCGACATGTGGATGGAGTTCCCGTTTGACCCCGTATATTTGAAGGCGCTCAGGGCGGGGCAGGGGCAGAGCCAACAAGTCCAAGCCCAAGTCACCCCCGAAGTCACCCCCGAAGTCACCCCCGAAGTGGATCGCATGTTGAAGCTGATCAATGGCGAGATGAGCCGCGTTGAATTGATGAACGCGTTGGGCTTGAAAGACGAAAAACACTTCCGTGTCCACTATCAGCAAACGGCTTTGGCCTTGGGCGTTCTGGAGATGACAGTGCCCGATAAGCCACAAAGTCGTCTTCAAAAATACCGACTGACGCCAGCAGGTCGACACTGGCTGGCGCAGGCTCGCTGACCACGGCGTCTGCCGTGGTGGCCGACTTGATCGATGTGGCCCGTTGCGGTGCTGCGGGTGACGCAGGGCGGGCGCCGTTGCGGGTCCCGCACCGTTCGGTGCAGTCGGATGCGGTTCGGCGCTGGCCAGTCTTGCCCATCGGCCAAGTGGTCTCCAGGCATTACCTGAGGGTCGAGCTGGGCGAGGACTCAGAGCTTCAGGCCGAATGGCCAATGTGGCTGCATGCGCATGGCATGGAGGTGCAACACATGGCGCAAGTGACACACCCTGATCTGCCGCACCGCAAAGCCTGGGTGGCGTTAACACAGAGCTTGAGCTGGGATGGGTTGAGCGCAGCCTTGACTTTGCTGTCGCAGCGAAACGGGGGTCTTGCACCCGCCGCAATTTCCAGGGTGGAAGATTTGACATGGGCTTTTTCTCTGTGTACGGGTTGAGGCCAAAAGGCAAATCAAGGATAAGCACAAGGCCCTTCTGCGCGAGTTAAAATTCATCCCAAAGCCCGCCGCCCCGGCGGGCTTTGTTTTGTTCAATCTCGGGGCCATGTAGAGGACTACCATGTATAAAAACCTCGCCGCCACGCTTGTGGCCGCCTGCTTTTTTCTTCCTGCCGTTCAGGCGCAATCGCCCACCAAACTCACCGAGCCCATCAAGGCCGCTTTTGTCTATGTCTCGCCCATCACCGAGGCCGGCTGGACCAAGCAGCATGACGAAGGCCGCAAAGCCGTTGAAAAGGCCCTGGGCGATCAGGTCAAAACCACCTTTGTGGCCGATGTGCCTGAAGGCGCAGACGCCGAGCGCGTGATTCGGGATTTGGCGCGCCAAGGCAATCAGATCATTTTCACGCCCAGTTTTGGCTACATGGAGCCCACGCTCAAGGTGGCCAAAGAGTTTCCCAATGTGAAGTTTGAGTCCGTCACCGGCTTCAAAACCGCTGCCAACGTGGCCGCTTCAAATGCCCGCTATTACGAAGGCCGCTACCTGGCAGGCGTCGCCGCAGGGCGCATGACGCAATCGAATGTGGCAGGTTACGTGGCGGGTTTCCCGATCCCGGAGGTGCTGCAAGGCATCAACGCTTTCACCTTGGGCATGCGCTCGGTCAAGCCCCAGGCCACGGTGAAAGTGGTGTGGCTCAACGCCTGGTTTGACCCGCCCAAAGAGCGTGAGGCGGCCATGGCCTTGTTCAACCAAGGGGTGGATGTGATCGCCTTTCACACCGGCTCGACCGCGGTGATGGCGGCAGCGCAAGAGCGCGGCAAGATGGCGGTGGCTTACCACTCTGACATGCGCAAGATAGCCCCGGATGCCCAAATCATCGCCGTCACCCACCAATGGGGCGATTACTACACGGCCCGTGTCAAAGCGGCCATGGCCGGCACCTGGGTGTCGGGCAGCGTGTGGGGGGGCGTCAAGGAGGGCATGGTCCGTGTGGGTGATTTCGGCACGCGGGTGCCCCAAAAGGTCCAAGACGAAATTTTGGGCCTGCAAAAGCAGGTGGGCACTGGCACGCGATTGCCCTTTGCCGGCCCGATCTCCGACAACCAAGGCCAATTGGTTTTGCCAGCCGGTCAGGCTTTGAGCGATGCGCAAATTCTGAACATGAATTTTTTGGTGCAAGGGGTGGTGGGGCGCATTGCCCGCTGAATGGGCCACTGCGCAGGGCCCTGCCGAGCAAGACCCTAAAATAGCGCGATTGAAACAAAGGCACACCATGAGCATCAAGAGCGACAAATGGATCCGCCGCATGGCCGAGCAGCACGGCATGATCGAGCCGTTTGAGCCAGGCCAAGTTCGGCAAAACGCCGCTGGCCAAAAGATCGTCAGCTACGGCACCAGCAGCTATGGCTACGACATCCGCTGTGCGCCCGAGTTCAAGGTGTTCACCAACATTTACAGCACGGTGGTGGACCCGAAAAATTTCGATGAGCGCAGTTTTGTGGACATCGAAGGCGATGTGTGCATCATCCCGCCCAACAGTTTTGCGCTGGCACGCACGGTGGAATATTTCCGCATTCCGCGCAATGTGTTGACCATTTGCCTTGGCAAAAGCACTTATGCGCGCTGCGGCATCATCGTCAACGTGACGCCTTTTGAGCCCGAGTGGGAAGGCTTTGTGACCTTGGAATTCAGCAACACCACGCCGCTGCCCGCCAAAATTTACGCGGGCGAGGGCTGCGCCCAGGTGCTGTTTTTGGAGAGCGACGAGGTCTGTGAAACCAGCTACAAAGACCGCGGCGGCAAATACCAGGGCCAAGTGGGCGTGACGCTGCCCAAAACCTGATTTTTCGGGCCGTCTGCCCAAAATGCGACAATAGCGGGTTAATGACCGACTCTTTTTCCAATTTATCGCTGGCGCCCACGCTGGCACGAGCCGTGGCCGAAATGGGCTACGAATCCATGACCCCTATCCAGGCCCAAGCCATTCCGGTGGTGTTGACGGGCCAGGAC
>CAMCNQ010000082.1 GCA_945875955.1 Limnohabitans sp. Rim8
CGGTGACCAAAATTCGGGCATCGGCAGGAAGATCGGTTGCTTGCATCATCGAAGGGCCCAGCGGGTGGAAAAAGGCGTTCCAAAATTCGGGAAAACCATAGGCAATCGAGAATTCTACAAAGCAAACTATCAATATACTGTCAAGCGGACCCAAGCGGCCCCATCTCACACCCCAACTTGAAGAGACAAACCATGAAAAAAATGTTTAAACAAATCGCTTTGACCAGTGCCATGGCCCTTGCGTTCGGTTTCAGCCCTGTTCAGGCCCAAACCGTCTTGACCATGTCCAGCTGGGTGGGACCTACCCACCCGCTGACCCGCGATGTGCTGGGTGGCTGGGCCGCTGAGGTTGAAAAAGCCACCAACGGCCGGGTCAAATTGCAGTTGCTGGCCAAGCACCCCGTGTCGGCACCTGGCACTTTTGATGGGGTTCGCGACGGCGTCATGGATGTTTCTTACGTCACCGCCAGCTACACGCCCGCACGCCATCCGCTGCCGCTTTTGGCCGAATTGCCTGGCTCTGGGTCCACCGCTGAAATCAACTCGGTTGCCTTCAGCCGCATCCACTGGAAACACCTGCAAAAAGCAGGCGAGTACAAGGGCGTGAAACTGTTGGGCGTTTTCACACACGGCCCTGGCCAGATGTTCTTGGTTAAAAAGCCGGTCAACTCTGTGGCCGACATCGCCGGCATGAAAATCCGCAGCGGTGGCGGCATCTCCGAAGCTTCGGCCAAGGCACTGGGTGCGTCGCCACTGGTCAAACCCGCCCCAGAGTCGTATGAAATTTTGTCCTCCGGTGTGGCAGACGGCACGTTCTTCCCTTCCGAGTCGATCAAATCCTTTAACCTGGACAAAGTGGTCAAGTACGCGACCATTTTCCCAGGCGGTTTTTACTCCTCGGCGTTTGGCTTTTTCATGAACGAAGACAAATGGAACAAGCTGCCCAAGCAAGACCAAGATGCCATCATGTCGGTTTCAGGCGAAGCCTTGGCGCGCTTGGCCGGCAAAGCCTGGGACGCGGCTGACAAAGTGGGCATGGATGCACTCAAAACCGCTGGCGTGCAGATCCAACCCGCCAGCCCGGCCTTCATTGCCGAAGTGCGCAGCCGCACCGCACCTTTGGCCAACGGATGGGTTCAAGCCGCCAATGCCAAAGGCCTGGATGGCGCCAAGATCTTGGCCGAATTCCAGGAAGAAATCAAACGCGTCGCTGAAGGCAAATAAGCCCACCGTGATGAACGACCCGCGCGCCGCCTTGACCCAATGTGCTTGGATATTGGCCGATGAAGAGCACGAATCTGGACTGGCTGGCCAAGTCACGGCACGCGGCCCTCAAGACAACAGCTTTTGGACCTTGCCCTTGGGCCTGGCTTTTGACGAAGCCACGCCCGACAGCTGGCTCCTGATTGACGACCAACTGCAGGTCTTGCAAGGCTTGGGCGCGCACGGCATCCGCGAGCCCAACCCGGCCACACGCTTTCATTTATGGGTCTACCGCAGCCGCGCCGATGTGCACGCCATCGTGCACACCCACCCGCCTGCGGCATCGGCTCTGGCCGCGGCGCAAGTGCCCTTGGTGGTGGGCCACATGGATGCCACGCCCTTGTTTGACGACCTGGCATTTTTGGCCGAATGGCCGGGCTTGCCCACCGCCGACCGGGAAGGCGAGATCATCGCCGGTGCGCTGGGCACCCGGCATGCCCTGATGCTGGCGCACCACGGCATTTTGACGGCTGGGCGCAGCGTGCAAGAAGCCACTTTTTTGGCCGTCTTCATGGAGCGCATGGCCAAACTGCAAATCAGCGCGGCCGCCGTGGGTGGCGTCAAGCCGGTCGATGCGGAACAAGCCCGCCGCGCCCGCGATTTTTTAAGAACCGACCGCATCATGAACATCACTTTCGAGGCTTGGACCCGCCGTGCCCTGCGCCTGAGACAAGGCGTCAACCCATGAAATCGGCGATTATTTTGCAGAAAATACTGGGCATGGTGGCCGCCACCGTGCTTTTTTTGATGATGGTCATCACCGCCATCGACGTGATCGGCCGTTATTTCTTCAACAAGCCCTTGGCCGGTGGCTTTGAGATCACCGAGATGGGTCTGGCCGTGCTGATTTACTGCGCACTGCCCCTGGTCAGTGCGCGCCGTGAACACATCGTCATCGACACCCTGGATGTTTTCATGAGCAAAGCGGTCAAGACTTTTTTGGACCGCCTGTCGGACACCATTTGTTTTGTGGCCCTGTCCGGTGTCGGTTACCTGCTGTTTCGCCGTGCCGTGCGCGTGGCCGAATACGGCGACACCACCAATGTGCTGCTGGTGCCACTGGCACCGGTGGTCTACACCATGAGCGTCATGATTGGCATTGCAGCCCTGATGCACTTGGTTCTGATTTTTGTCAAACACCCCGAAGCCCAGCGCGACTTTGAAGCATAAGCAGCAACCCTATGACTGAAGCAACAATTGGCCTGCTGGCCATGCTGATCATGGCTTTTGCCAGGGTCCCATTGGCCATTTCCATGGGCTTGGTGGGCTTTAGCGGCCTGTGGTGGATGAAGGGCATGAACCCGGCCATGGCCTCGGTCACCTCTACCGTGTATGAAGCCGGCTTTGAGTACACCCTGTCGGTGGTGCCCTTGTTCATCTTGATGGGCAATTTTGTCACCCGCGCCGGCATGTCGCGTGAGCTGTACCGTGCGGCCTACACCCTGGTTGGCCATTTCAGAGGTGGCCTGGGCATGGCCACCGTGATGGCTTGCGCCGGGTTTGGCAGTGTTTGCGGCTCTTCCATTGCCACGGCGGCCACCATGACCAAGGTTGCTTTCCCCTCCATGAAGGAGCATGGGTATTCTGGCCAACTGGCGGCAGGCTCTATTGCAGCAGGTGGCACTTTGGGCATCTTGATCCCGCCTTCCACCATCTTGGTGATTTACGGCTTGGTCACTGAGACCAACATTGGCAAACTTTTTGCGGCAGGTTTTTTGCCTGGGCTGATGACCGTGGCCATGATGTGCATGACGATCGCGTTCTTGACCTGGCGCGACCCGAGTTCTGGCCCGGCGGCCGAACGCTCGAGCTGGGCTGAGCGCTTGGACGCCTTGAAAGACGTTTGGCTGGTGGCCGTGCTGTTTGTGGTGGTCATGGGTGGCATTTACGGCGGTGTGTTCACCACCACAGAAGGCGCGGGCATCGGGGCCTTTGGCGCATTTGTGATCGCTTTGCTCCGTCGCTCTTTGAACTTCTCCATCACCCTGGAAATTTTGACCGACAGCGCCAGAACCACAGGCATGCTTTTTATGATTTTGGTGGGGGCCTTGATCTTCGCGAATTTCATGAACTTCACCAGCTTGCCGACCGATTTGAAAAACCTGATCACCACCAACAACATCAGCCCCATGACCGTGATGGTGGCCATCTGCTTGATCTACATCGTCTTGGGGGCGGCCATGGAAGAGCTGTCGATTGTGTTGCTGACCTTGCCGGTGTTTTTCCCCATTGTGGTGTCTTTGGGTTTCGACCCCGTCTGGTTTGGCATCATCATTGTGCTGGTGGTCATGATTGGGCTGATCAGCCCCCCCGTGGGCATGAACATGTTTGTGGTGCGCAACATGTTGCCCGAGCTGAGCACAGCCACCATCTTCAAGGGGGTTATGCCCTTTGTGTACACCTTGATCGCCGTGCTGGGTTTGCTCGTCGCTTTTCCCGACATCGCTTTGTTCCTTCCGCGCTTGCTCAAACTCTGAGCTGGCGGCGCGCACAGGCCCTGCGCTGGGCCCGAACATGCAAAGACGCAGGCCCGATGGCGGCTAGCTTTTTAGAAAGGTCTTGCGATGAAACTGGCTTTTTGCGGTCTGGGCTTGATGGGCGGCCCCATGGTCATGCGTTTGCTGGCGGCGGGTCACCATGTCCAGGTGTGGAACCGCTCGGCGCACAAAGCCCAAGCCCTGGCCCTGTTGGGCGCGCAAGTTTGCGACACGCCCGCCCAGGCCGCCACTGGGGTGGACGGCGCATTCATGTGCCTGCTGAACAAAGAGGCCGTTGAGCGGGTGGTTTTCGGCCCCGAGGGCATTGCCCAGGCTGCGCACGTGCCTTGGTTGGTCGACCACTCCAGCATGCCCCCCGATGTGACACGCCAGTGGGGCACCCGCTTGCACGCCAGCAGCGCGGCCGACTGGCTGGATGCCCCGGTTTCTGGTGGCATTGCAGGCGTGCAAGCGGGCAGCCTGGCGGTCATGGTCGGCGGTTCAACGCGGCATTTGGCCAAGGCCTCGCAGGCCATGCAGGCTTACGCGCGCAACATCACCCACATGGGTGAAAGCGGTGCAGGCCAGGCCACCAAACTGTGCAACCAGACGATTGTGGCGGCCACCGTGTCGGCCATTGCCGAGGCCATTGGCCTGGCCCAGCGCAACGGCATTGCCTTGCACCAATTGGCCCAGGCCTTGGAAGGCGGCTGGGCCGACTCCAAACCCCTGCAGGTTTTTGTGCCGCGCATGTTGACGCCCTCGGCGCAATCGATCGGCGCCTTGTCCACCATGCTCAAAGACATTGACATGGTCATGAATGCGGCCCAGCAAAGTGGTGCGCCCATGCCCCTGACCGCCACCGTTCAACAGCAGTTGCGCAGCGCCAAAGCCGCCGGTTTGGGTGAGGCCGAGTTGTCGGCCCTGATCAGCCTGGTCTGGCCAGAAAAGCGCCAGGAATTTTTACCCTAAACACGGCAGTTGGGCACGGCCGAGGGGCTGACGAAGCAGGTCTCTGGCTAGGCGCGAGTGCCCCCCGGACTGCCTGTCCGGGGGGTGCGAGCAACAACGCCAGAGGCCTGAAGCGGCAGACCTGCGGCCGTGAAGCGTTTCACCCATGAGGTGAAGACCGTCGTGGGCGCAAGTGTTTGATTCATCAAGTGTTTAAAGTGCAAGCAAGCGGCCAACTGCCGGGTTTAGGTTTACTGCAGTTGTGAACTGCCCTGCAGCGCCTTTGCCATGGCCATCCCGGTGCAGGCCTTCAGTTGCCGGACGCAGCAGGGGCCGGATGGGCCGCATACACCACCCGCTGGGGGTGAGGAATTTGTATGCCGTGGGCTCTGAGCGACGCGAGAATGGCCATGTTGATGCTTGAGCGCAGCGCCAATTGGCCGTTTTCAGGGTCTGCAATCCAGTAACTCAACGTGAACTCCAAGCCGTCTGCGCCAAACTGGCTCAAGCTGGCGGTGGGCACGGGGTCTTGCAAAACCCGTGGCTGGTTTTCGCAGGCTTGCTCCAACAGGCGCTGAACCAGGGCCACATCGCTGTCGTAAGCCACCGAGACCATTGTGGTTTGCGACATCTTGGGGTCCATCAGGGTGAAGTTTTCAACCCTTTGGATGATCATGAATTCATTGGGCACGATGGACTCACGCCCATTGAGTGCCCGAATCACGGTGTACCTGGCCTTGATGTCGGTGATGCGGCCCTCAAACCCATCGACCAAGACCATGTCCCCGATGCGCATGCTGCGCTCGGCCAAAATCACGAAGCCACTGACGTAGTTGGACGCCAATTTTTGCAAGCCAAAGCCAATGCCCACACCAACCGCACCGCCCAGCACCGACAAGGCGGTCAGGTCAATGCCCACCGCCGACAAGGCCAGCATCAAACCGACAAACAGCAGCAAGGCCCGCAAAGTGTTGCTGATGACCTTGCGCAATGACAAATCGTTGCCCGTGGCCGACACGAGCAGGCGCGCCTCAATGGCTGCCGAGACCCACAGGGTGGCAATCAACACGGCACATGCGGTCAAAGCCCCTTCGATCAAGGTGCGCACCGACAAGGTGCTGCCCCCCACGCGCCAAGTGATCTGCTCCAACTCGTTCAACACCAATGGCAAAACACCCGTGACCCACAGCACAACAGCCCCCCAAGCCAGCCAAGACAGGGTGCGCTCGATCATGCGCACAGAAGGGGCATTTGAAAAGGCCACCTGCAGCACTTTGACACCCAGCCGAATGACCGCCAAAGACATGCAAACAGGCAACAAAATAGCGAACAAGGAAATCGGCGCTTCCTGCGCCAGCAGGGTGCGCGCCACAAAGGTCAGGGCCAGCAAAGCCACCGGGAACAAGACCCCGTCAAAAAGTTTTCGGCCCAGCAAAATGCCCATTTCGCTGTTCTTGAAAACTTGGCGCACCCCCCAAGACAGCAACCACGCCAGCACCAAGCACACGCCAAAAGCCCCAGCCGCCTTGAGCGATTCGGGTCTGGCCAAAGAGTAAAACCAGGTCATCGGGTCGATGACCTGCAGGCTGTTCACGCCCGCCATGTGGGCGTCCTTTTCTCAATGAAGGCTTGCACACCTTCTTGCGCCACAGCGTGGACCATGTTGCAGGCCATGGTTTGACCGGCCAACTGGTAAGCCGCCTCTGTGCCCATTTCACGCTGCTGGTAGAACAAGGCCTTGCCGATCTGCACCGCCTCTTGGGGTTTGCTCAAAATGGCGCAAACCAATTCTTCCAACTGCGCCTCCAGCGCGTCGGGCGGGCAGACCCGGTTCACCAGCCCCCTGCTGAGCGCCTCGGCGGCGCTGATGAAGCCGCCCGTCAGCAGCATTTCCATGGCTTGTTTGGCATGCATGTTGCGAACCAAGGGCACGCTGGGTGTGGCGCAAAAAGCCCCACATCAATGCCGTTGACCCCAAAACGCGCCGTGTCTGAGGCCACCGCCAAATCGCATTGGGCCACCAATTGACAACCGGCTGCTGTGGCAATGCCCTGCACGCGGGCGATCACCGGCACAGGCAGGTTTTGCAGGCTCAGCATCATGCGGGTGCATTGGGCAAACAGCTTTTGGTAATACGCCAACTCGGGTTGGGCGCGCATTTCCTTGAGGTTGTGGCCCGCGCAAAAAGCCTTACCGGCTGCGGCGATGACCAATACCCGCGCCTGCGCATCGTCTGCCACCAGGCCCAAGGCCTTTTGCATGGCCGCCAGCATGGCCTCGCTCAAGGTGTTGAAACTGTCGGGGCTGTTCAAAGTCAGCCTGTGCACCCCTCGCGCATCGCGCTGGTGCAGCAACAAGTCGGTCGAGGTGGGCAAAGCGGTAGAGGTCATGGCCACAATTGTGCCTAAACACAAACCCCCTGTGCCCCAAACGCCTCCTGAAGATGTCAAACGTCGGCCAGCACGCGCAAATGCGCCTCCACACTGCGCCCCAGGGCACTGAGGTTGTAGCCCCCTTCAAGGCAGCTGACAATGCGTCCCTTGGCATGGCGCAAAGCCACGTCTTTGACGCGCTGGGTGATCCACGCATAGTCTTGCTCAACTAGGCCCATTTGGCCCAAATCGTCTTCACGGTGGGCATCAAAACCGGCACTGATGAAAATCAGCTCGGGCTTGTGGGCAAAGAGCCGAGGCATCCACATCGCGTCGACCAGTTCGCGTATGTCCATGCCCGTGGTGTAGGCCGGCACGGGCAAATTGACCAGGTTGGCCGCTTTCGACACCGAGCCACCTTCCGGGTAGAACGGGTGCTGGAAAAAACTCACCATCAAAATGCGCTCATCGCCTGCCACGATGTCTTCTGTGCCGTTGCCGTGGTGCACATCAAAGTCGACAATCGCCACCCGTTTGAGGCCATGGCGCTCAAGGGCGTATTTCGCCGCAATGGCCACGTTGTTGAAAAAACAAAACCCCATGGCCTTGTCGCGGCAGGCGTGGTGGCCCGGCGGTCTGACTGCGCAAAAAGCATTTTCAAGTTCGCCAGCCAGCACCGCATCGGTGGCCTCAAGGGCGGCCCCTGCCGCCAACAAAGCCGCATTCCAGGTGTGGGCGTTGATCAGGGTGTCGGGGTCGATCGAGACATAAGGGGGTCCGCCAGCGACCAAGTCCTCGCGCAAGACATCGCTCAAGCCCCGCATGGCGGCCACATGCATGCGGCCATGGGCCAGCTCAATGTCGGCCAAAGACGCCGCATGCGGCTCACGCCGTTGCAGCGCCATGTCCAGCCCGCTGATCAACAAGCGGTCTTCGATGGCCCCCAAGCGCTCGGGGCATTCAGGGTGCCCTGCCCCCATTTCGTGCAGGGCGCACGTGGGGTGTGAGAAATAACCTGTCGCGCCCATTTGCTTTTCCTGTTGATGTCTTCGTCAGCGCCCACTGAAGGAGGGGGTGAATCATGGTCCAAACTGCCCTTCAGCTTATCACGCAGAGTCTGGCTTGCCGTGCCCGTGCCCATCTGCGATTAAACTGAAAACAACATGCAATTTATTCCTCAAGATTGGCGTCGCCGCTGCACGCACTTCATCCAGGCCACAGGTTCAAGCTGGCTCTTGCTGGCCTTTGCCCTGCTGGGCTCTGCGCTTGCCCACACCAACAGCTGGGCGGCACAAACCACCACCGAGCCACGGCAAAAGCTCAGCCAAAAAAGCTCCAAAACCCTAGCGGCCAAAGCCGCCAAGAAAAAACACAGCAGCAAGAAAAAACCCCAGGCCACGGGCACGCCCTTGCCACTCAACCCCGAGGTGGCGACTTGGGAAAAGGAGGCGGCTCTCAGGATGAACATGGATTTGCCCTGGTTGCAAAAAACCATAGGCCACGCACAAAGACTGGCTCTGGTGGAAAAACTGGTGTTGCCCGCCAGCAGCCCGGCGGCCAAGGACTGGGGGGCTTACCGTGAGCGCTTCATTGAACCCATCCGCATCCAGGCCGGCCTGCAATTTTGGAAAAAAAACCGCGAGAGTTTAGAACGTGCCGAACGCGAATACGGGGTACCCGCATCGGTCATCGTGGCCATCATCGGCGTCGAAACTTTGTACGGAAAAAACACCGGCAATTTCAGGCTGGTGGATGCGCTGGGCACCTTGGCGTTTCACTTCCCCAAGGCACACCCCAGAGCCGCAGAACGCCAAGCCTTCTTCAGGCGCGAGTTGGAGCAGTTTTTGAAACTCAGCCTGGCCAACAACACCGACCCTTTGTCCGTTCGCGGCAGCTATGCCGGGGCCATGGGTTTGCCGCAATTCATGCCTTCAAGCTGGGCCCAATTTGCCATCGACTTTGATGGCGATGGCCGCATTGATTTGTTCAACAGCCCCACCGACGCCATCGGCTCTGTGGCGAATTACTTCAAGGCCTTTCAGTGGCGCCCCGGCATGCCCACCCATTACCCCGTGACCCTCACACCCGGGCAAACCGACATGGACAGCCTGCTGGCCCCGGACATCTTGCCCACCTTCAGCGTGGCCAGCTTTACGGCCAAAGGCGCGGGCCTACAAGGTCCAGCGCTGGCGCACCCCGGCCCACTGGCCCTGATCGAATTGCGCAACGGCAGCCAGCCCCCCAGCTATGTGGCCGGCACAGAAAACTTCTACGCCATCACCCGCTACAACTGGAGCAGCTACTACGCCATGGCGGTGATTGATCTGGCCGAGGCGGTGTCGCGGGAAATGCCAAACAAGCCTTGAACCGCCCCTTTGTGTAGGCGCTTGCCTGCAAGCGATGCTCCGAGACCCCTCCATGGGCTTTTGAAGTCGCTGCGCGTAGGTGCTCTGCGGGACGACAGCTTGTGGCAGCAGGCTTGGGTTTGACGGCCCCTAAGCCGACAGCAGTGACATTGTTTTTTTCACCCCAGCAACTGCGGGTGTCCAACCCATGTGCGCAAGCGGTGGCGATGAATGGGGTTGATGCAAGAGTTGATGCTCAATGCAGCTTCACCGTTGGGTTGGTTTGTTTGGTGATCATGCGCGACAGGGTAAAGAGCGTGGTTTTGAGGATGCCGTGAATGGCGAGTTCATGCAGTTTGTACAACGACAGGTACATGAGCTTGGCAAAATAGCCCTCGATCATCAGACTCTTGCCGATCAAGCCGCCCATCATGTTGCCCACCGTGCTGAACTTGCCCAGAGATACCAGCGAGCCAAAATCTCTGTAACGGTAAGGCCTGAGGGGTTTGTTGGCCAGGCGGCGTTGAATTTGATGCCACATGTGCGTGGCCTGCTGGTGCGCTGCTTGTGCACGCGGCGGCACAATGCCAGCCCGGCCGCCATCGGCATCCGAGCAGGGGCAAGCCGCGCAATCACCCAGGGCATAAATATCGGGGTCGCGTGAGGTTTGCAGCGTTTCATGGACCACCAACTGGTTGATCCGGTTGGTTTCCAGACCGCCAAAGTCTTTCAAGAAATCAGGCGCTTTCACGCCTGCAGCCCACACCACCAGTTCGGACTCGATCTCGCGGCCATCGGCCAAGCGAATGCCGGTGGGCATGACCTCCATCACTTTGGAGTTGGTGAGCACCTGAACGCCTAGGCGAGAGAGAAGTTGCTCCGTGGCTTGCGACAAGCGTGGCACCAAGGCCGGCAAAATGCGGTCGGCAGCCTCAATCAAGCTGACCTTGATGTCTTTGTCCACATCAATGCGGTCCAGGCCAAAAGCCACCACCTCACGCGTGGTGCGATGCAACTCAGCGGCCAATTCCACACCCGTGGCACCCGCGCCGATGATGGCCACATGCAATTGGCGTTTGTGGATGACCTCGGCCTGGTTGTGCGCGCGGATACAGGCGTTGACCATTCTGGAATGAAACGACTTGGCGTCATGCTGCGTTTCCAGCTTCAAGGCGTGCTGTTTGACGCCTTGGGTGCCGAAGTCGTTGCTCAAGCTGCCAATGCAAATGACAAGGGTGTCGTAGTGGATGTATTGGGTAGGCGTCACCGCTTGGCCTTGCTCATCCACATAAGGCGCGAGCTCGATGGTTTTGTTGGCGCGGTCAAGTCCCTTGAGCTCACCTATTCGAAAGGTGAAGTGGTTCCAATGGGCCTGCGCCATGTAATCCACTTCGTGGTCGCCCAGGTCCATGCTGCCCGAAGCGATTTCATG
>CAMCNQ010000083.1 GCA_945875955.1 Limnohabitans sp. Rim8
CATGCAAGACGCAGCCAAGTTTGCACGCCGGGTGCGTCGCCGTTTGGGGTTCAGCCAAGCCGAATTTGCCACCCGGATTGACGTGTCACTGGAAACCATCCGCAATTGGGAACAAGGCAAACGCAGCCCCACAGGTGCAGCCAAGGCCTTGCTCAAGGTCTTGGACAAAGCACCCGAAGCGGCGCTGGCGGCATTGAACTGAGGTAAACAATGAAACTGGATTGACCATGGCCCCAAAAATCAAAGCCGCCGACCTGCCCGACTTCGACATGGCCGAATACCTCCAAACCGACGAGGACGTGGCCAACTACCTGACGTTGGTGCTGGCAGAAAACGATCCCGCCGAGCTAACCCTCGCCCTGGGCACCATCGCCCGCGCACGCGGCATGACCGAAGTGGCCCGCGCCTCGGGCTTGACCCGCGAAGCCCTCTACAAAGCCCTGCGCCCCACATCACACCCGCGCTTTGACACGATTGCCAGCGTCTGCACCGCGCTGGGGGTGAAGCTGGTGGTGCAGCCGATTCAGGCTTGAGCCGCGACACACCAAACGCCAAGGCACCTGCGGGTGCTTTTTCATGGGCGAACGTCACCACAAATTGCCTTTAACGATTCAACTGCCCCCAAACCTTCTCAAGCCGCTTGATACTCACAGGCTGCGGGGTGCGCAGTTCATGCGCGAAGAAGCTCACGCGAAGCTCTTCCAATAGCCAGCGGAACTCCAGCATGCGGTCGTCTTGTGCGCCTTTGCGTTCATCCGCCATGACAGCGCAAGTTCAAATCAACCCGCTTGCAAAATCGCCTCGGGCGACTTCAGGGCAATGCGCAGCAGCGTGCGCGCCGCGCCTGAGGGCTCGCGGCGTCCCTGCTCCCACTCTTGCAAGGTGCGAACAGACACCCCCAGCAATTGGGCAAAAGCGGATTGAGACACGCCCAGTTTCAGGCGCGCCTCGGTTGCGGCCGTCACGGCCACTTTGGTGACGCGTCCTTCGCCTCGTTTGGCCTGGCGAATGGACTCCAGCAAATCTTTTTCAAACACTGTCATTTCCGCGTCAACAGGGGCCGAGATTTTGGACATGGTTTATTCCTCGTAAATTTGCGCCAGGCTGCGCAAAAAAGCATTCGACAACGTGTCGTGTTCGGCCTTGGCTTACACGGTCAGCAACACCAACTCCCCTTGTGCATTGCGCAGCATGTAGATGTCCCGAGCCCCACCGCGCTTACCCATGCCAGGTCGTGACCAGCGCACTTTGCGCAAACCGCCAGTGGCAGCGATCACATCGCCTGCATCGGGGTTTTAAGCCAGCCAGGCGATGAAACCGTCTCGCTCTGCGTCATCCCACACTTTGGCGGCGTAGCGCAAGAACATGGGCGTTTCAATGACCGTGAGCATGCTTCAATAGTACGTCATTGACGTATGAAAGACAACCCCGCTTTTTTTCAATGATTCAACTGCCCCCAAGCCTTCTCCAACCGCTTGATGCTGACGGGCTGCGGCGTTCGCAGTTCTTGCGCGAAGAAGCTCACGCGAAGCTCTTCCAATAGCCAGCGAAACTCCAGCATGCGCACGTCTTGCGCGCCTTTGCGTTCGGCCACCAGACGCCAGTAGCGTTGCTCCTGCGGCTTGAGTTCGGCCAGACGTTGGGCGTCGCGGACGGGGTCGGCTCGGTATTTGTCCAGGCGCAGGGTGATGGCCTTGAGGTAGCGGGCGCAGTGCTGCAGCTGCGGCCACGGGGTGGCGGCCATGAAGTTTTTGGGCATCAGGCGCTGCAGTTGCTGGGTGCAGTCTGCAGTGGCTTCAGGGGCGTTTTTGCTGTCTTTGATCTTGCGGGTGGCCGCGCCAAATTCCAGCAAGATGGTACCGGCCAGCCTTGCCACTTCGTTGGCAATCAGGGTGAGACGCCCCCTGCCCTCGTCGATGCGGCGCTTGAAGGTGGTCTCGTCGTTGGGCAACGGGTCCAGCAAAAAGGCGCGGTCGAGCGCCACGTCGATGATCTGGCTTCTCAGTTCATCGGCCGTGCCCAGCGGCATGAATGCCACGGCCATTTTTTGCAGGTCGGGGATGTTTTTTTCCAGGTACTTGAGCGCGTCCTTGATCTGCATCGCAAACAGGCGGCGCAGGCCTGCGCGGTTTTTGTTGGCGGCCATGTCGGGTTCGTCAAACACTTCGATGGTGACGGCGTCGCCCATATCGACCAAGGCGGGGAAGCCGATCAGGGTCTGGCCGCCTTTGCTGATTTCCATCAGCTCCGGGAGTTCGCCGAAGGTCCAGGTGGTGTAGCGCTGGGGGGTGATGGGGGCTTGTTTGGCCTGGGCGTTTAGGCGTTGGGGTTCTGACTTGGAATCAATTGGGGTCAGAGCCCGATTTCCTTCGGACAATTGGGATCCGACCCCATTTGATTTTGGGTCAGCAGGCGAGGCACCCGCAGGCGCAGCGACTTTGAGCTGCGCCAACGCCTGAAACGCGCCACGGGCTTTGGCGCCCAGCTCGCCTTTGAGCGCACCCAGGTTGCGGCCCATGCCCATTTGGCGGCCATGCTCGTCCACCACCAACAGGTTCATGAACAAGTGCGGGCTGAGCATCTCGTGTTTGAAGTCAGTGCGTTTGATGTCCAAGCTGGTTTCGTCACGGCACTTTTTCAGCAACACATCGGTGAGCGAACCGCTGCCAAACAATTCGGGCACCGACAACTCGGCCGCCATGCGCGCCGCCGATTCGGGCAACGGCACAAAGCGGCTGCGGGGGCGCTGCGGCAGGCTTTTGAGCAGGGCCTGGATTTTGTCTTTGAGCAGGCCAGGCACCAGCCATTCGCAGCGGTCTTCGCTCACTTGGTTGAGCACAAACAAGGGCACCGTGACCGTCACGCCATCGCGGGCATCGCCCGGTTGGTGCAGGTACACCGCCAAGCAGTCGGTGCCGCCCAAACGGATTTGTTTGGGAAAGGCCTGTGTGGTGATGCCTGCGGCCTCGTGGCGCATCAGCTCTTCGCGGCTCAACATCAACAGGCGCGGCTGCTTGATGCTCTCGGCGCGGTACCAGTCTTCCAGCAGGCGGCCGCTGCACACCTCGCGCGGGATTTGCTGGTCGTAAAAGGCGTAAATCAGCTCGTCGTCCACCAACACATCTTGGCGGCGCGACTTGTGCTCCAGCTCTTCGACCTTGGCGATCATCTTGTGGTTGGCGGCCAAAAACGGCAGCTTGCTCTCCCACTGGTCGCCCACCAGCGCTTCGCGGATGAAAATCTCGCGCGCCCCGTGCAGGTCCACCCGGCTATAGGCCGTGCGCCGCCCGCTGTAGACCACCAGGCCGTACAGCGTGGCACGCTCCAGCGCAACCACCTCGGCCGACTTTTTTTCCCAATGCGGGTCCAGCACTTGTTTCTTGAGCAGGTGCGCACCGACCTGCTCCAGCCACTGCGGCTCGATGGCCGCGATGCCCCGGCCAAACAGGCGGGCGGTTTCCACCAACTCGGCCACCACGATCCAGCGGCCAGGCTTTTTACTCAGGTGCGCGCCGGGGTGTTTGTAAAACTTGATGCCGCGTGCACCCAGATAGGCCTCTTCGTCTTCCAGCTTGTAGCCCACGTTGCCCAGCAGCCCTGCCAACATGGACAGGTGAAGCTGCTCATAACTGGCCGGTTGCGTGTTGATGCGCCACTTGTGCTCGGCCACCACGGTGAGCAGTTGGGTGTGCGTGTCGCGCCACTCACGCACCCGGCGAATGTTGATGAAGTTCTGGCGCAGCAACTGCTCGTATTGGCGATTGCTCAGCTTGTGCTGCGGCGCTTCATGGGCAGGCTTGCCTTTAATCGGGGTCAGATCCCAATTTTTTTGTCTCGGCTGTTCAGCAACATTTAATTGGGATCTGACCCCAATTGATTTCGAGGGGCCGCCACGGGCGTCGTGGATCCATTTCCACAGCTTGAGGTAGCCGCTGAATTCGCTTTTGTCGTCGTCAAATTTGGCGTGTTGTTGGTCAGCCTGGGCTTGCGCGTCCATGGGGCGGTCGCGCACGTCTTGCACGCTCATGGCGCTGGCGATGACCAGCACTTCGTCCAAGGCGTTGCGGTGGCGCGCTTCCAAAATCATGCGGCCCACGCGGGGGTCCAGCGGCAGGCGGGCCAGCTCTTGGCCAATGGGCGTGAGTTCGTTGTCGTCATCGACAGCGCCCAGCTCGGCCAGCAATTGGTAGCCGTCGGTGATGGCGCGTTTAGACGGCGCTTCAATGAACGGGAAGTCCTCCACCACGCCCAAGTGCAGGCTCTTCATGCGCAAGATCACACCAGCCAAAGAAGATCGCAAAATTTCTGGGTCGGTAAAGCGCGGGCGGCCGGCGAAGTCTTTGTCGTCGTACAGGCGAATGCAGATGCCGTTGGCCACACGGCCGCAGCGGCCAGCGCGCTGGTTGGCTGCGGCTTGGCTGATGGGCTCGACCATCAGCTGCTCGACCTTGCTGCGCAGGCTGTAGCGCTTGACGCGCGCCGTGCCCGCGTCGATCACGTAACGGATGCCCGGCACGGTGAGCGACGTTTCAGCCACGTTGGTGGCCAGCACAATGCGCCGGCCATTGGACGCTTCAAAAATCTGGTCTTGCTCGGCCTGCGACAAGCGTGCAAACAGCGGCAGCACTTCGGCGTTGCGGGTGAGCGGCTGGTGCGCCAGGTGTCTGCGCGGGTGGTCGGCGGCTTCGCGGATCTCGCGCTCGCCGGGCAAAAAGATCAGGATGTCGCCCGCGGTTCCCCCCTGCCAAAGTTCGTCCACCGCATCGGCCATGGCCTCGTTCAGGCCGTAGTCGCGCGATTCTTCAAACGGGCGGTAGCGCTGCTCCACCGGAAAAGTGCGCCCCGAGACCATGATGACCGGGGCGGGAACAAGGCCCCCACGCTCGCCCACTTCGTGTGGTTCGCTGCCCCCCGAGGGGGCTTCGCCCGACTTGGGGCGGCCCAGCACCGGTCGAGGCGCACTTGCAAAGTGCAAGGCAAAGCGGTCGGCATCGATCGTGGCCGAGGTGACGACGATTTTGAGGTCTGGCCTGCGCGGCAAAATTTGGCGCAGGTAGCCCAGCAAAAAGTCGATGTTCAGACTGCGTTCGTGCGCCTCGTCGATGATGATGGTGTCATACGCCTGCAGCAGCGGGTCGGTCTGGGTTTCGGCGAGCAAAATGCCGTCGGTCATGAGCTTGACCGAGGCGTTTTTGCTCAAACGGTCTTGAAAGCGCACTTTAAAACCCACCACCTCGCCCAGCGGGGTTTTGAGTTCTTCGGCGATGCGCTTGGCCACCGAGCTGGCCGCAATGCGGCGGGGCTGGGTGTGGCCGATCATGCGGGCGCGCTCGCCGGGCTTGGCGTTGAGTTTGCCGCGCCCCAGCATGAGGGCGATTTTGGGCAGCTGCGTGGTTTTGCCCGAACCGGTTTCACCGCACACGATGATGACCTGGTGCTGGTCCATGGCGGCCATGATTTCCTCACGGCGGGCCGAGACCGGCAGGCCTTCGGGGAAGTCGATTTGGAGGGGAATGGGGTTGGCAGACTCGGTCACGGGCTGGATTATCCCACGACACGTGTTCACGTGCTACACTGGTTCACGTGAACTTTCAACCTGGAGGTTTTATATGACCAACTTGACCATTTCGCTTGACGAAAACCTCGTCAAACAAGCCCGCATCAAAGCCATCCAAGAAGGCACCTCGCTGAGTGCCAAGGTGCGCGAAATGTTGTTGGTTTATGTGCGGCAAGACACGCCCAGCGCCCCGTTGGTGATTCCCAAGCTGCCTGTCTCCAAAGCGCGGGGAGGCCTGCGTCCCGGCATTGACCCCAGCAGCAACCGATCCCTGTACGACGCGATGGATGCGGGCATGGACATCCAAAATCTGTCGTGACGCCCGATGTGAATGTGCTGGTGGCGGCATTTCGGCCCGACCACCCCCACCACCCAATCGCCCGCGCATGGCTGGACGACAGCGTCGTCCAAGCCGCCAACGGTCGCAACAGCCTGATGCTGATGGGCACAGTGGTGACCGGTTTTCTGCGCATCACCACCAATCCCAAGGTTTTTCAGGAAACAGATCCGCTACAAGACGTGACGGACTTTGTGGACAGCCTGCTCAGTTGCTCCGGCGTGCAATTTCAAACCCAAGGAGCCATCTGGGCCAACCTCAGGCAGGTGTGTCTCTCGCAACAAGTCAGCGGCAACTTGGTCACCGATGCATGGATGGCCGCAACGGTGATGCAATCGGGTGAAACACTTTGCACATTCGATCGCGACTTCTCTCGCCTCTTGCCTTCTGCCCAACTTCTTTTGCTCAAGCCCTGAGACCTTTGCCCATGTCCACAGTTTTCAATTTCACCTTCGTGCCCTGGTTTCGCTCGGTGGCGCCCTACATCCACATGCACCGGGGCAAGACCTTTGTGGTGGGCATCGCCGGCGAGGCCATCGCTGCGGGCAAACTGCACAACCTGGCGCAAGACTTGGCTTTGATCCAAAGCATGGGCGTCAAGATCGTGCTGGTGCATGGCTTTCGCCCCCAAGTCAACGAGCAATTGGCTGCCAAGGGCCACACGCCCCAATACGCGAACGGCATCCGCATCACCGACAGCGTGGCACTGGACTGCGCGCAGGAGGCCGCAGGGCAATTGCGCTACGAGATCGAAGCGGCTTTCAGTCAGGGCCTGCCCAACACGCCCATGGCCGGCTCCACAGTGCGGGTGATTTCGGGCAACTTCATCACGGCCCGGCCCGTGGGCATCGTGGACGGCATCGACTTCATCCATTCGGGAGTGGTGCGCAAGGTGGATGTGGACGGCATCACCCGCACTCTGGAGATGGGGGCCATGGTGCTGCTCTCTCCATTTGGTTTTTCACCCACCGGCGAGGCCTTTAACCTGGCCATGGAAGAGGTGGCCACCAGCGTGGCCGCCGAGCTGCAGGCCGACAAGTTGATTTTTGTGACCGAGGTGCCGGGCATCCGCATCGAGCCGCACGCCCCGGCCAGTGATGACAACCCCATCGACACCGAGCTGCCCTTGGCCGCTGCCAAGCAATTGCTGGCCTCGCTGCCCCAACCTACCGAGCCGACCGACATCGGTTTTTACCTGCAACACTGCGTGAAGGCATGCGAAGAAGGCGTGGAGCGCTCACACATCCTGCCCTTTGCGGTGGATGGCGCTTTGCTGCTGGAGGTGTATGTGCACGACGGCATCGGCACCATGGTGATCGATGAAAAACTCGAAGAGCTGCGCGAAGCCACCTCCGACGATGTGGGCGGCATCTTGCAGCTGATCGAGCCGTTTGAGAAAGACGGCACGCTGGTCAAGCGCGACCGCACCGAGATCGAGCGCGACATCGACCACTACACCATCCTCGACCACGACGGCGTGATCTTTGCCTGCGCCGCGCTTTACCCCTACCCTGAGGCCAAAACCGCCGAGATGGCGGCACTCACCGTATCGCCCCAGTCGCAAGGCCAAGGCGATGGCGAAAAAGTGCTTAAACGCATCGAGCAACGCGCCCGTGCCATGGGCGTGAAAAACATTTTCGTGCTGACCACGCGCACCATGCACTGGTTCATCAAACGGGGCTTTGAGCAAGTCGACCCCGATTGGCTTCCTGAAGCGCGCAAACGCAAATACAACTGGGACCGCAAAAGCAAGGTGCTGGTCAAAAAGCTCTGAGCAGCGCCTGCACGCCAAGGTCAAACTCAGGTTGCAACGGCCTGGATGGAAGCGCGGTATTGCAGGTCCGGGTCGGGCACGGCCACGGCAAAGGCCTTGGTTTCGGGGTTGAGTTCGCGCCAAACCGCTTGGCCTTTGACATAGACGCAAAACTCCCCAGTCTGCAGGGCTTGCCAAGGCTCGTCCAAGGTGAGCGGCTCGGTGGCCAGCAAGGTCATGATGTCGGTGGGGGCGTTGAGCGGCCCCAGGTCGAGGGTCAAGTCGCGATCAACCAAGCGCGCATGGGGAAATGGATGGCGCCGCGTGACCTGGTGCAATTGCGTGGAGCAGTGCACAAACAGCGCATGACCGTCGCTGAGCATCATGTTCAGGTTGCCGTGTTGGGCCAAATCTGAGGTGATGGCCGACAGCACCGGGGCCAACTCCAGCCACTCCGGGGGCTCTTGGCGGTCCTTGAAGTGGTGGCGCAAACGGCCCATCAAAATACAAAAAGCGTGCTCACTGTCGGTCGTGCCCACAGGCACGTCTTGGCACCACTTGGGGGCTTGCAGGTTGCGCAAATCCCCGTTGTGGGCAAACACCCAGGTGCGCCCCAGCCATTCGCGTTGAAAAGGGTGGCAATTGGCCGCATGCACATCGCCTTGGGTGGCTTTGCGCACATGCGCGACCACCACACTCGATTTGATGGGATGGCTGCGCACGTATTCCGCCAGCGTTGACTCGCTGGCTGGTTGATCGTCCTGAAAGACGCGACAGCCATGCCCGTCGTAAAAAGCGATGCCCCAGCCGTCCACGTGGTCAGCGGTCAGGCCGCCTCGGGCAGAAAAACCATTGAAAGAAAAGGTGGTGGCGGCGCGGTTGTTGCAGCTCATGCCCATGAGTTGGCACATGGAAAACCTTTATGACAACGAAAACGCAACGGCGGCGGCGGCATGCAAGGCCGTTGTGTCAAAACTGGGCAAGCCCCCGTCATCGGGCTGCAAAAGCATGGTCAATTCGGTACAACCCAGGATCACCCCTTGTGCGCCCTGGTCTGCCAGCTGGTGTATCAAGGCGATCAAATTTTGCCGCGAGCGCTCTTGCACCACGCCCCGGCAGAGTTCCTCAAAAATCACCCGGTGAACTTCGGCCCGCCCGGCCTCGTCTGGCACCAGGCATTCAATGCCGCGTGCGGCCAAGCGCTGGCGCATGAAGTCTTGTTCCATGGTGAAGCGGGTGCCCAGCAAACCCACGGTGTGAAGGCCCGCGCCCACAATCGCATCGGCCGTGCAATCGCCAATGTGCAACAAGGGCAAAGCGGTGGCCGACTGCACCTCTTGGGCAATGCGGTGCATGGTGTTGGTGCAAATGAGCAAGACCTCGGCGCCGCTGCGTTCGAGTTGCTGGGCCGCCTTTTGCAAAATGACCGTCATGCGCGGCCAATCGCCCTGCTTTTGCAGGTCGGCGATTTCTTGAAAATTCAGGCTGACCAGGTGAACGGAAGCCGAACTCAGCCCGCCTTGGCGCAACGCCACCGCACGGTTGATGTTCTGGTAATACAAAGCGGTGGACTCCCAACTCATGCCGCCGATCAAACCAATGGTTTTCATGCAAAGCCCTCTTGAAACAATGCCAAAAGTATGCCATTCAAGTCAAAGCATGAAATTCTAAAATATTGCAATTAAACTTGATTTATTGAAAAAATTTTCTAAAATTCATGCATGAAACAGAAATTAGACGCAATAGACAAGAAGTTACTGGATTTGCTGCAAGTCAACTGCGACCTGCCGATCAACGAATTGGCCCACGCCGTGCACCTGACGCCCACACCTTGCTGGCGGCGCATTCAAAGGCTCAAAGAGCTGGGGGTGATTGCCAAGCAAGTCGCCTTGGTGGACCGCCAAAAGGTGAACTTGAGGGTGACGGTCTTCGTGGAGGTGCGCACCCGCGACCACGACTTGCCCTGGCTTGAGAAGTTTCGAGCGGCGGTGATGGACATTCCAGAAATTGTGGCGGCTTACCGCATGAGCGGCCACGTGGATTACCTGCTTAGGGTGGTGGTGCCCGACATTGCCGCCTACGACGGGGTTTACAAACAGCTGATTCAGCGGGTGCCGCTGTCGGACGTCAGTTCCAGTTTTGTGATGGAAGAGTTCAAGTCCACCACGGCGGTTCCGCTGAGTTATGTGTCTTGATTTTGGGTTTCCAGGGGTGACTTGATGGCCAGCCAAAGGCCCATCAGCGCAAAGCCCACAAACACCACAAAAGACCAGTTGGCAATCGAGCCGCCCAAAAACGTCCAGTCGACCTTGGTGCAGTCACCACTGCCTTTGAAAATCATGGGAATGGCCCGGTTGATGGGAAAGTTCTCCACCATGCCGTAAAAGTCTCGCCCGCAAGAGACCACCTCGGGCGGGTACCACTGCAACCAACTTTGCCGCGCCGCCGTGAAGCCGCCAAAACCGGCGGTCAGCGCCAGCATCAAGGCCGCAAGGCGCAAACCCCAGCCGCGCAAGCGCCAGCCCAGCGCCCCAAACAGCACCACCCCGATCAGGGCATAGCGCTGCACGATGCACATGGGGCAGGGGTTCAGGCCCACCACATGCTGCAAATACAGGCCATAAACCAGCATGCCGATGCTGGACATTGCGATCAAGGCCATCCAGCTTTGGTGAGACATCAATTTCAAATTCAAGTTCAAGTTCATATGGATAAAAAAGTGTACACGCCATTTTGTCACGCCCACCCGGATAGGCCCTCACAAAGCCCTTGAAACCCGATGGGCACCCAGGCTTGGATGGCCTGGATTCAACCGCAAAAGTTGGCTGGGTACCAGCCCATTCAGCCCTGATGGACACAAGCATCAGGCAAGCGCCAACCGGGCTGTCATGCCAGGACTCGGCCGTACGTCCTTACCCGCCCTGATCAGGCGTCAGCGAAGGCGCGTTCGATGACGAAGGCACCGGGCTTGCTGGTGTTGCCTTCAGCAAGTCCGTGTTCTTCACAAATGCGCTTGAGGTCCTTGAGCATCTCAGGGCTGCCACAAATCATGACGCGGTCTTGAGCGGGGTCGAGCTTGGACAGGCCCAGATCGCTGAAGAGCTTGCCGCTTTGCATCAAATCGGTCACGCGGCCCTGGTTTTTGTAAGGTTCA
>CAMCNQ010000084.1 GCA_945875955.1 Limnohabitans sp. Rim8
TGATGCAGATTCGCCATGCCGTGCCTGTTGACGCTCGGGCGATCGCTCAAATTCATGTGGAGGCCTGGCGGGCTGCGTATGCGGCCATCTTGCCTGAAGCGTTTTTGGCTTCCTTGACGGTGTCATCACGCCTTGCGTTCTGGACACAGGTTCTGGCAGAAAAACAAGGCGATTTGCGGGTGGCCATGGAGGGCGATCGCATGGTGGGCTGGATCCATACGGGGCCTTGCCGGGATGCTGGGGCTGCGACAGACGATGCCGAAGTTTGGGCTTTTTATGTGTCGCCCGCTGCCTGGTCAACAGGTGTGGGACGTGAACTCTGGGTGTCTGCCCGGAGGCATTTGTTGGAACAAGGCCATCGTCAATGTCACCTGTGGGTGCTGGCGCAAAATGCCCGGGCGATCCGCTTTTATGAGGCTGCTGGATTTGAAGGGGATCGGTCCTCGACAAAAACCTTTGAGTTGGGCGGGGCGAAGGTGGAGGAATTGCGTTTTTCCTGCCTTCTCGCTGTTTAGGCAAGGGCGACGCAGCGCTTGATGGTCACGGGTTTGTTCAGTAAGACCGACAAACTCGCGCCCTTTCAAACCCCTTGCGCCAGCACCGGAAACAGCTTGTGCAGCCCATCGGCCATCACTTCAACAGCCAAGGCTGCCAAGATCAAGCCCATCAGCCGCGTCATGACGTTGATGCCGGTTTTGCCCAAGATGCGGGCAATCGGGGTGGCCAGAGAAAAGCACAGGGCTGTGGCCAAGGCGATGACCACGCCGTAGCCCACCAAGGTGCCCAGTTGGGCGAAGTTCTTGGCTTTTTCGGCGTAAATCACCACGGTGGACATGGTGGCTGGGCCGGTGAGCAGGGGGATGGTCAGTGGCACCACGGCGATGCTGGCGCCTATGGCGGCTTTGGCCTCAGCGTCTTGCACTTCGTCGGCATTGGCACGGGCTTCTGCGGGCTGGGCGTTGAGCATGGACAAGGCCGAGGTGAGCAGCAACATGCCGCCGCCGACCTGGAAGCTGGCCAGCGAGATGCCGAAAAATTCCAGGATTTGCAGGCCCAGCAGCGCGCTGGCTGCGATCACCACAAAAGCCGAAAAGGAAGACACCCAAATCGTTCTCTTGCGTTGGGCCGGACTGAAGCCTTGGGTGTAGTGGATGAAAAAGGGAACGATGGCCAAGGGGTTGACGACGGCCAGCAGGGTGATGAGCGGTTTGAAGTCCATCGCCCATTGTGCCGTTTATGCGCTGACTGCTGCTGCCGGGTGGCGTCTTCTGAACATGCTCCAGCCTTCCATCTGCAGGACTTTGTCGCCATTTTGGTTGAACATTTCCCACAGGCTGAGCGTCATGCCCACATCGGCGCGCTTGCGCATGGGCTTGGTTTGCAAAACGGTTGACTGCAGGCGCAATTGGTCACCGGGGTAAACGGGTTTGAGCCACTTGATGCCTTCCAGCCCGGGCGAGCCCAGACTGGATGTTTCGTTCAAAAAGCCGGTCACCATCAGGCGCATGGCCATGGCACAGGTGTGCCAACCGCTGGCCGACAGCGCACCAAAGACCGAGGCTTTGCCCGCTTCATCGTCCAGGTGGAAGGGCTGCGGGTCGAATTGGCTGGCAAAGGCAATGATGTCTTCGCGGCTGGGGGAGATGCTGCCCAGGTCGTGCACTTGGCCCTCGGCCATGTCTTCCCAGTAATACTTGATGTTGGCCATCATCGGCCTCCAGAGATGTCTAAAAAGCTCATGGTGGTGTAGCTGGCCTTGTCGGACAGCAGCCACACGATGCCTTCAGCCACTTCTTGGGCCGTGCCACCGCGCTTGGCGGGCACCAGGTGTTGCAGGTCTTTGACCCGGTTGGGCAGACCGCCCGAGGCGTGGATTTCGGTTTCAATCAGGCCCGGGCGCACCGCGTTGACGCGAATGCCTTCGGCCGCCACCTCTTTGGCCAGGCCCAGGGTAAATGCGTCTATGGCCCCTTTGGCAGCGGCGTAGTCCAGGTATTGACCAGGCGATCCCAAGCGGGATGCGGCGCTGGAGACGTTGACAATGCTGCCGCCGTCACCGCCGTGCAGTGTGCTCATGCGGCGCACGGCTTCGCGCGCGCAGATCAGGCTGCCGATCACGTTGATGTCGAACATGCGCTTGAAGCGGGCCACGCTCATTTCGTCCAAGCGGGCGCTCATGTCAACCACCCCGGCGTTGTTGACCAGGCCCGAGAGTCGCCCCATTTTGGCGTCGACGTGCTCGAACATGCGCAGCACCTGGGCTTCGTCGGCCACATCGGCCTGCACCGACATGGCATGGCCACCCGAGGCGCGGATTTGCCGCACCACCTCGTCAGCCGCCAAGGAATTGGCGGTGTAATTGACGGCCACCGACCAGCCGTTTTGCGCGGCCAACAAGGCGGTGGCTGCGCCAATACCCCGGCTGGCGCCGGTCACCAAAAGCACTTTGTTCATTGCGGTTCTCCATCATCATGTGTGTTTTGCGGACCGCGTCCGCCCTGAAAACATTACACAACGAGCCGGGAGTTGTCATGGGTCGCACAGTGGACTATTTCTTTGCACCGCAAAGCCCGTGGGTGTATTTGGGTCATCAGCGCTTGCAGGACCTGATCCAGCGAACGGGGGCCACGGTGCGTGTGATGCCCATGGATTTGGGGGGCAAGGTCTTCCCCATCTCGGGCGGCTTGCCTTTGGGTCAGCGTGCGCCGCAAAGGCAGGCTTACCGCTTGCTGGAGTTGCGGCGTTTTAGCCAACACCTGAACCAAGCATTGAACGTCCAGCCTCGATACTTTCCTGTTTCAGGGGAGGATGCGGCACGCCTGATCATCGCGGTGGATTTGGCTTTGGGCAGCGGCGCGTCCATGGCCTTGACGGGGGCGATTTTGGCCGCTTGCTGGGCGCAAGAGCGCAACCTGGCCGATGCGCAGGTTTTGGCCGATTTGCTGCAAGTGCAAAATCTGCCTGCCAGCTTGCTGGCGCAATCTCAGCTGCCCGAGGTGCATATGCGCTACGCGGCTTACACCCAGCAAGCCATTGATTTGGGCGTGTTTGGCGCACCCAGCTATGTGCTGGACGGTGAGATTTTTTGGGGTCAAGACCGCCTCGACTTTCTGGAGCGGGCCTTGGCCATTTGATGTGATGAACCAAGCAAGGAGATGGACATGGGAACATGGATTGAACTGACGGCCGCTGATGGCACGGTGGTGCCCGCTTATGAGGCCCGCCCCACGGGCAAGCCCAAGGGCGCGGTGGTGGTGATACAAGAGATTTTCGGCGTCAACAGCCACATCCGAAACGTGGCCGACGGCTATGCGGCCGAGGGCTATATGGCCGTGGCACCGGCCATGTTCCACCGGGCTCAACCCGACGTGGAGCTGGGTTATACCGATGCCGACATCGGACAGGGATTTGGCTTCAAGACGGCTGTTGACGCCCTGCCTGCGCCGGGTGCCATGGCCGACATCCAGGCGGCGATTGACCATGCGGCCCAAGTGTCGGGGGGCAAGGTGGGCATGGTTGGTTATTGCTGGGGCGGCTTGCTGACCTGGCGCGCGGCCTGCAGCTTGACGGGGCTGAGTGCGGCCGTGCCTTACTATGGCGGCGGTGTGACCACCGAGTCCGAAATGGCGCTGAAAGCCGGTGTGCCGGTGATGGCGCACTTCGCTGAAACAGACAAATTTATCCCCATGGATTCGGTGGAGGCTTTCAAAAAGGCAAGGCCTGAGGTTCAGGTTTTCACGTACCCGGCGCACCATGGTTTCAATTGCGACCAGCGCGGCTCTTGGCACGCGCCCTCGGCCCAGTTGGCACGGGAACGTACGCTGGCGTTTTTTGCGCAGCACCTCGGGCAGGCTTGAACCCCGCTGCTTGATGGCACCTTGATTTGCTTGGGGCGGCCCTTGGCCCCAAGTGCGCCAGCGCTTGCACTGCCCCGCTTGCATGGCTTTGGGCCAGCAAACTCAGTTTTGGGTGCGTGCCAGGTAGCGTTTGCGCCAGAAAAACAGGCCCATGGCGGTGGCAATCAGGCTCATGCCGCCCAAAGTCCACCAAAAACCATTGGCCTTGTGCAGCAAGGGGATGACCTCGAAATTCATGCCAAAAATGGCAGCAATCAGGTTCAGGGGCAAGAAGATGGCGGTCAAGGCCGTCAGGGTGCGCATGATGTCGTTGGTGCGACTGCCTTGCACATTGAAGTGCATTTCGACGGCGGTTTCGGTGTTGTGCTCCAAGCGCCTGACGTGCTGCACGACCCGATCAATGTGTTCCAGCACATCTCGGCTGCGGATTTTGAGCACCTCGTGCGCCTGTTGGCTGAGGCCGTCCGGCTCTACGCCCCAGTTGTTCAGGGATTCGGTCCATGTTTGCACCGCGGTGCGCTGGTCTTCACACAAATCTTCGATTTGGTGCAGCGCCAGTCTGGCCTGCAACAGGGTGTCCCAACGGTTAAAGCGCGTGCGGGGGTTGAGCAGTTCTGCTTGCCAGTGGTCCAGTTGGCGGCTCAACTCACGGCGCAAATCCAGGTAACCATCGACCATTTGGCTGAGGATGCGCAGCATCATGTCGGCGGGGCTTGTGGGAACACCCCGTGCGCCTGCCGAGCGCAAGTCGGCCAAGTCGCTGGCGGGATCGTCCGGCCTGGCGCTGGCTTGCAAACGGTGGGCATAGGCGTCAAACACATTGCAGTCGCTGGGGTGCACACTCAACAAGACCTTGTCAAACACCGCAAAACCCACCGGACTGGTGTCGATGCGCTGCAAAACCGGCGGGCCTGGGTGTTTGCTGGCGGTCGCCAAGCCTTTGGTTTGCGAGGCTGATGGGCGACTGTGCCTTTGCGCCAGCCGGCGAAAAACCATCAGGTCGTACTGGGGGCTGTAGTCGAAGCGCGAAGGCAGTTGCGCATTCAGCAAGTCAGACACATGCAGGTCAACCAGGCTTTGGCCGGTCAGGCGCGACAAGCTGTCTTGGACCAAGTCCAGATCGGCTTGAAACTTGTCGCGGCTGCAAGCGATCCAAACAAAACCCTGCTCCGGCAGTCGCTGCGGCAAGGCTTGAAGGGCATGGACCTGGGTTCCTGCGACCGTGAAAATGCGCATGCTCAACTTTGGCGTATCAATCGCGCGGCATCTCTTGCAAAGTAGGTCAACACGCCGTCTGCGCCGGCCCGTTTGAAGGCCATCAGGCTTTCCATCATGACCAAATCGTGGTCCAGCCATCCGTTTTGGGCCGCCGCTTTGAGCATCGCGTATTCGCCCGACACTTGGTAGGCAAAGGTGGGGACTTTGAATTCGTCTTTCACCCGGCGCACGATGTCCAAATAGGGCATGCCGGGTTTGACCATGACCATGTCGGCGCCTTCGGCCAGGTCCAGAGCCACTTCACGCAGTGCCTCGTCGCTGTTGCCGGGGTCCATTTGGTAGACCTTTTTATTGCTTTTTCCCAAGTTGGAGGCCGAACCCACGGCATCGCGGAAAGGGCCATAAAAGGCGCTCGCGTACTTGGCGCTGTAGGCCATGATGCGGGTGTGTATCAGTCCGCGCGACTCCAAAGCTTGGCGGATGGCACCAATGCGGCCGTCCATCATGTCGCTGGGCGCCACCATGTCCACGCCAGCTTCGGCTTGTGTCAGGGCTTGCTGAACCAGCACAGCGGTGGTCTCGTCGTTCAGGATGTAGCCTGTCTCGTCGAGCAAGCCGTCTTGACCATGGCTGGTGAAGGGGTCGAGGGCCACATCGGTCATCACCCCCAGTTCAGGAAAATGCTTTTTCAGCGCACGCACCACACGCGGCACCAGACCGTCGGGGTTCATGGCTTCACGCCCGGTGGGGTCCTTGAGCGAAGCGTCAATCACCGGAAACAGCGCCATCACCGGGATGCCCAGCTTCACGCAGTCTTCTGCCACGGGCATCAGCAGGTCAAGGCTCAGGCGCTCGACCCCCGGCATGGAGACGACCTGCTGGCGTTGGTTGTGGCCGTCCAGCACAAATACCGGGTAGATCAGGTCGTGGGGTGTGACCTGGTTTTCACGCACCAGGTTGCGGGTGAATTCGTCACGGCGCAGACGGCGTGGTCGGCTGTAGGGAAAAGGGGCGATGGGGTTCATGTTGAAAATTGTGCCTGAAGACGGGCAGGGTGTAAAAAAAGCCTGTCTTGTCTGCGATACACGGGCGTTGCAACCGTTAAAAACTCGATAAATATCAAAAATCATCTTGTTAACGGTTTTATTATTTGATAAATTCAACGCAGGCAGCTTGCTGTCTCCCGCTTTACCTCCCTGAGCGGGGCCTGTATGCGGCAACGCAAAAGGGCTTGCAACCCTCGGCCTGTGGCCGAGGGTTTTTTTTCGACTTGGCAGACCGATGGGGTGCAAGGCCTGATGACTGACTACACTTGAGCCATGCTCTGGATCAAAGCCCTTCACATTGTCTTCATCTCAAGCTGGTTTGCCGGCTTGTTCTATTTGCCACGCATTTTTGTCAACCTTGCGGTGGTTTCGCCCGGCTCGGTGGCCGAGCGCGCGCGCTTGCTGCTGATGGCGCGAAAACTCTACCGGTTCATGACTTTGTTGGCGGTTCCTGCCTTGGTTTTAGGGCTGATCTTGTGGCTTTATTACGGGATTGGCCGAGGTCCTGGTCAAGGGTGGATGCATGCCAAACTGGCCATTGTGGTGGCCTTGATCGCCTACCACCATGCATGTGGGGTGATATTGCGCAAGTTCACACAAAACCAAATGCAGCGCAGCCATGTATGGTTTCGCTGGTTCAATGAGGTCCCCGTCTTGATGATGCTGGTGGCGGTCATTTTGGTGGTGGTCAAGCCGTTTTAAGAGCTGACATGCGCACAAAACACCTGCGCAAAACGGCGGCATGGCCATTGGTTTGGATTTATGCGGTCTTGATCTTTTATGCCAGTCTGTACCCCTTTGAAAATTGGCGATTTCAGGGCATTGCGCCATGGCTTTACCTGACGCAGGGCCTGTCACGTTACTGGACTTGGTTTGACGTCTTGTCGAATGTGTTGGGGTATTCGCCCTTTGGCTTTTTGCTGGCTTTGGCATTGCACCGCACGCGCCGGCACTGGCCCGCCGTCGCCTTGGCCAGCTCAGCGGCTGCCCTGCTGTCGCTGGGCATGGAGTCGTTGCAAATGTTTTTGCCCGCTCGCGTGCCCTCCAATCTGGACGCTGCGCTCAATATTTTGGGCGCATTCTTGGGTGCCGTGACCGCTCGCGTCATGGAGAGGGTGGGCCTGATTGCCCGCTGGAGCCGTTTTCGTGAGCGCTGGTTTGTGCCCGATGCCAGTGGCGCTTTGGCTTTGCTGGCGGTGTGGCCTTTGGCGCTTTTGTTTCCTGCGCCCGTGACTTTTGGATTGGGGCAGGTGCTGGAGAGGGTAGAGCTGGCATTGGCCAATTTACTGGAAGGTTCGCCCATGCTGGACTGGCTGCCTTTGCGCGAGGTGGAGTTGCAGCCTTTGTTGCCGGTGAGTGAAATGTTGTCAGTGGCGATGGGTTTGCTGTTGCCTTGTTTGTTGGCTTACGGCGTGCTTAGGCAGTGGCGCCAACGGCTGATTGCTGCGGTGTTGGTGGTCTTTCTGGGGTTGATGGCCAGCGCCCTTTCGGCGGCCTTGACGTATGGCCCCACGCACGTGTGGGACTGGGTCAGCCCGATTGTGCTGATGGGCCTGCTGTTGGCCATTGTGGCCATGGCGCTGCTGTCATTCAGTTCAGAGCGGGTGTGCTGGGTCTTGGCTTTGGTGGCCTTGGTGTGGCAGTTGAGTTTGCTCAACAATGCCTCGGCCGATGCTTACTTTGCCCTCACCTTGCAAACCTGGGAGCAAGGGCGTTTCATCCGCTTTCATGGCCTGAGTCAATGGCTGGGGTGGCTTTGGCCGTATGCCTTATTGCTCTATTTAATCAACAGATTGTCCTTGCCCAGCCCCACAAATGAGCGGTGATGGGGCGGCGGCCTAAAATTGAGCCATGACTGAAGAAAACCCCCGCCCCTATTTCGAACGCCATATTTTCTTTTGCCTGAATGAGCGAAAAAATGGCGAAGCCTGTTGTGCCCAGCATGGTGCTCAAGCGGCTTTTGACCACTGCAAGTCCCGTGTCAAAGGACTGGGCTTGTCTGGCCCAGGCCAGGTGCGTGTCAACAAGGCCGGTTGCCTGGACAGATGTGCCGGTGGCCCGGTGGCCGTTGTCTACCCCGAAGGCGTTTGGTATTCCTATGTGGACACGGCCGACATTGATGAGATTGTTGAATCACATTTGAAAAACGGCCAGGTCGTCACGCGATTGCTGACACCCGAACACATGGGTCGTTGATGAATGCCGAGACCCGATGCCTGTCGCTCAAGGGCCAAGCGGGCCTGGTTGAAGCCCTGCTGGACTCCCCCGAAGGGGGGCAATACGTCGGCACGGCAGTGATCGCACACCCACACCCCTTGTTTGGCGGGACCATGCAAAACAAGGTGGTTCAAACTTTGGCCAAGGCCTTTGTACAAAGTGGCTGGCGTGCCCTGCGATTTAATTTCCGGGGAGTTGGTGCCAGCGACGGAGCGCACGACGATGGCCGCGGTGAGGCAGGGGACATGTTGGAGGTGATTCGGCAAATCGCCCCTGAGGGCCGACTGGCCTTGGCGGGGTTTTCTTTTGGTGCGTATGTCACCAGCCACGTGGTTCAGCACCTAGCCCCTCTGCGCAGCCTGGACAAGCTGGTCTTGGTGGGCACGGCGGCCTCGCGTTTTGAGGTGGCCCCCATCGCGCCAGAGTTACACCCACATACCTTGGTCTTGCATGGTGAACAGGATGACACGGTGCCATTGACCAGCGTCCTGGATTGGGCCAGGCCCCAAACCTTGCCGGTGACGGTGATTCCCGGGGTGGCCCATTTCTTCCATGGACAATTGCCACTTCTCAAGAGTTTGGTGGTTCGCCACCTGCGCGCCTGATGTCGACGCCCAAACCAACAGGCATTCCAGGAAGAAAAGATTGAAATTGATGCGATTTTTCTTGAAATGCCTGGCACTCTCAGCCTCGGCCGCTTTCGCGCTTGGTGTGCAGGCACAGATGCCGCAGCCGCCCGACATCGCGGCCAAGTCCTACTTGTTGATCGACATCACGGCAAACCAGGTCTTGGCAGCCAAAGATACCGACATGGAGGTCGAACCTGCATCGCTGACCAAGCTGATGACGGCCTATTTGGTGTTCGATGCCTTGAGATCTCGCAAACTTGAGCTCAAGCAAGCATTGCCAGTGTCTCAGCAGGCTTGGAAAATGCCTGGCTCGCGCATGTTCATCGACCCCAATATGCTGGTGCCGGTCGAGGACTTGATCAAGGGCATGATTGTCCAATCGGGCAACGACGCCACCGTGGCGCTGGCCGAGGCGGTGGGCGGCAGTGTGGATCAGTTTGTCAAACGCATGAACGACCAAGCCAAACTGTTAGGCATGAAAAATACCAGCTACCGAAATCCAGAGGGGCTGACTGCACCAGGCCACACCACCACCGCCCGAGACTTGGGCACCTTGGCTAGCCGTTTGATGCAAGATTTTCCCGAATACATGGCTTACTACGCCATCAAGAAATACCGCTACGAGGGCAGCCCGGCAGCCAACGACAGCAATCGCAATTTGCTCTTGTTCAGAGATGCCTCAGTGGATGGTTTGAAGACAGGCCACACCAAAGCGGCGGGCTATTGCCTGGTGGCCACAGCCACGAGAGATTTTCCCAATATCGGCTCTCGGCGCCTGTTGTCCATCGTTTTAGGGGCAGACAGTGAAAATGCCCGAGCCAGTGAAAGTCAAAAGTTGCTCAATTGGGGTTACAGCGCATTCGATGCCGTCAAGCTCTTTAAGGCGGGTAAGCCTGTGGTCAGTTCACCCATTTGGAAAGGCAAAGCGCCCACTTTGAAACTGGGCTTTTTGCAAGACTTGGTGGTCGCTGTGCCGGTGGGCACGGCGACCCAAATCAAAACCCAAGTCGCCCGACCAGAGCCGCTGGTCGCGCCTTTCCTCAAAGGGCAGTCGATAGGCACCTTGAAGGTGATGCGCGGTGATCAGCCCTTGCTGGAGGTACCTTTGGTCGCGCTGGAGGCGGTAGAGCAAGCGGGTGTATTTGGCCGTGCATGGGACGCAATTCGCTTGTGGATCAAATAAAAGGACGGGGTTTATTTGCTTTGAAGGCGAGATAATTTGCCTTCGTCCAGCCGTGCGGTTATACTGGCGGGCTTTTCCGCTTTTGGGGCGGAGAAGTTTTCTTTTGTCAATTCCAAACGTTTAGGGACGTTTTAAACAATGCCAACCATCAATCAATTGGTGCGTCAGGGGCGCGAGGTCGAAACGATCAAGTCCAAAAGCCCTGCGATGCAAAACTCTCCACAGCGTCGTGGTGTCTGCACCCGTGTGTACACCACAACGCCTAAAAAACCCAACTCTGCTCTGCGTAAAGTGGCCAAAGTGCGCTTGACCAACGGTTTTGAGGTTATTTCTTACATCGGCGGTGAAGGCCACACCCTGCAAGAGCACTCCGTGGTTCTGGTGCGCGGTGGTCGTGTCAAAGACTTGCCTGGTGTGCTTTACCACATCGTGCGCGGTTCGCTCGACTTGCAAGGCGTGAAAGATCGCAAGCAGTCACGTTCCAAATACGGTGCAAAGCGTCCAAAGGCTAAATAAGCCATTCGTTCGTTTGAATAAAAGGTGTTTGTT
>CAMCNQ010000085.1 GCA_945875955.1 Limnohabitans sp. Rim8
CGATGTCGAAATCCGGGTAGAGCTGGTAGAGGGAGCGCACCTGCGCGCCCGGCTGGGCGGCCAAGACGTTCAATAATTCTTTGACGACGCGCGACTGCGAGGGGCGGGGGTGGGCATGGATGATGAGCATAAAAAGAGTGGTTCTTGACGAAGGCTTCTTTTCATGACCCGGCTGTTCAAGCCAGATGGGGTGGCCGCCGCAATGCCCTGCACCTTCATGGATCAAGTTGCGCAGAGTTGCCGACGAGAAAACCTGAAATTGAATGACAACAGTGGTCTTGTTGAGAAGCGGTTAAGAAATTCAACCGTTCATCATAATGGGTAATAAAGAATTCAACCCATTCGCCAAAGCGCTTTGCAGAAGGCGAGACCTCATGGCTTAAAGGGCTTGGGGTCTGGGCCACTCCATGGCAATGCCCTGAGGCCAGGTGTTGAAGCTGGCCTCACCCAGCAGGCAATACAGACGGCACAGGTTTCAGCGCAAATTTTTCGCTGTTGTCATGGGATTTTGCCCCTCGGCCTGGCGCAACCTTTCCACCAAGGCCTCAATTTCAGCGCGCATGGCACGTTGGTTGACCGCACAACGCAACTGCAAGTGCATGGGCGGCAAAGCCACATCGAGTTCAACCAAACGGCCTTGCTCTAAATCTTGGGCCACGCTCCTGCGCAGGGACAAGGAAATCCCCAAACCTGCCAGCACCATCTCGCGCACCATGCCCATGTCCTGGGCTTGCGACCGTATGGTCAATTCGGGCACGCCCGCGTCCGTCATCATTTGACCCAAGGTGCGGCCAAAATAGGAATTTTTGTAGGCCGAAATGAAGGGGTGCTTGGCCAGTACCTCGGGCGCTATTTGAGTCTGATTGGCCAATGGATGGCCCTTGGGCGCAACAAAAGCGAGGCGGTAACGGCCCAAAAGGGCAGTGGCCAGGCCCGGCACCTCGTCTTTGCTCAGCAAAAATGCCAAGTCCACATCGCCACGCTGGAACAAGTCACGCACCTCTTCAAAGGTGCCGGTGTGGGCGATCAACTCGACCTGAGGAAATTGCCCCGCAAAAGCCTCCAGCGGCTTGGCCAAAAGAGAAGTGGCCACAAAACGCTGTGCCGCAAAGTGCAGGGGTTGGTGCCTTTGCCGCAACGCCGTTGCCACCGTATTGGCACTGGCCAGTGAAGTGACCGCGTAGTCATACAAGGTCTTTCCCGCTTCGGTCAACTGCGGCGGACGGCCGGGGTGGCGTTCAAACATGGGAGTGGCCAAACGCTCTTCAATGGCGCGAATGTGGGCGCTGACCGAAGATTGGGCAATGTCCAAGGACTCGGCAGCCGCGCCAAAACCTTGCCGATCAACCACCGCCACAAAAACCTGCAATCGCCGAATTGAAACCTGCAAAAACAAAAGACACACTCCTGAAGGACAAGACCAAGTCATAGCCATATTACTATGGATTCATAGCTGCGTCGGGCCTTGTCGGCAAGAAGGCATCCGGTTCCAATGGAGGATTGCAAAAACCTTTGGAGACCTCTGTGCGCACCTCTTTGACACATCCACGTTTTATCCAACTGCTAATGGGCCTGTTTTTGTGTTCAGGTCTTGGCCTTGCCAATGCGCAAGAATGGCCAAGCAAGCCGATTCGCATTGTTTCGCCCTACGCCGCGGGTGGGGTTGGGGACACGATTTTCCGCATCCTGGCCCCTTCACTTGAAGCCAAATTGGGCCAACGCTTTGTGATCGACAACAAAACCGGTGCAGCCGGCAACATTGGTGCCCAAGAAGTGGTGCGCTCGGCAGCCGATGGCTACACGTTTTTGATGGCACCAACAGCCAACTATGCAGTCAACCAGACCTTGTTCAAACTGGACTTCAACCCCAGCACCCAACTGGAGCCGGTGGTGACCATTGCCAACGCACCGCTGATCGCCGTGCTGGGCAGCAAAGTCAATGCCACCACACTCAGGGAGTTTGCAGTCCTGGCCAAAGCGCCGGGTGCCAAGTTCAATTTTGGCTCACCCGGTGCAGGCTCACCCACCCACTTGGCAGGCGCATCGTTTGGACTCTCGCAGGCCAACGGCATGGAGCACATTGCTTACCGGGGTACGCCGCCCATGACACAGGCATTGTTGGCGGGTGATATCCAGTTGGCTTTTCCAACACTGACGCCGGTTGTGGGCCAGTTGAAAGCAGGGACTTTGAAGGCGGTCGCCGTCTTGGCGACACAACGCTTGAGCGAACTGCCCAACGTGCCCACGGCCGCCGAAGCCGGGTTTCCCGAAATGGTGTTTGGCAATTGGTGGGTGTTGTCAGCCCCCAAGGGCACGGACCCCAAAATTCTCAACCGCATGCACTCGGAAATCAGCGCCTTGCTGAAAGACCCTGCCATCGTGGCAAAACTGGTGGACATCGGTCACGTCCCCATGGGGCTGAGTCCCGCAGAGTCGGTCAATTTCATCCGAAATGAAGCGGCGCAATTTAAAACCTTGATCGAACGCACGGGCATTCGCCTCGACTGATCTCCTTTGAAAGCAAATATGAATTCGATTGGCGTGGACATTGGGGGCACCTTCACCGATTTGGTGGGCTACCGTGATGGCCAAATGGTGCTTGCCAAAACGCTCACCACCCCTTCCAATCCGGCCCTTGGTGTTGCCAATGCCCTGGAACTGTCAGGCACATCCTTGTCTGAACTGGATGAGTTTTTACATGGCTCGACGATGGCCATCAACACCGTTTTGGAACGCAAGGGCTCTAAAACAGCTTTGCTGACGACGCAAGGTTTTAGAGACATTTACGAAATCGGCAGGGGCAACCGCCCTGATGCCTTTGACATGAATTTCCAGCGTCCAGAACCCTTGGTGCCAAGAGACCTCCGCTATGAAATACAAGAGCGCTTGAACGCCCAAGGACAGGTGGTCACGCCCTTGAACGAGGCGCAGTTGCTGGACTTGGCAGCGCAGTGGCAAGTCAATGGCATTGAGGCTGTGGCCGTTTGTCTGTTGCATGCTTACGCCAACCCTGCACACGAACAACGGGTGGGCGCTTTGCTCAGGGCCGCGTATCCAGACCTTTTCATCACCCTGTCGCATGAAATTTTGCGTGAGTTTCGTGAATATGAACGCACCTCAACCACCGTTCTCAATGCCTACGTGGGCCCACCCGTTCAGCGTTACTTGAAAAACCTCAGCGACCATTTGCAAACGCAAGGCCTGCGCGGAAATATCCAAATCATGCGCTCCAATGGCGGCAGCATGTCGTTGGCGCGCGCTTGTATTGAGCCCGTCTCCATGATGGAGTCTGGGCCGGTTGCGGGCATGATAGGCGCCGGTCATGTGGCACGTTTGCTCGGTCTGCCACAGGCCATTGGTTTCGACATGGGTGGCACCACCGCCAAGGCGGCGCTGATTTTGGATGGCGTGCCCATCATTGAAGAAGGCTATTTCATTGGCGGTTATGCCAGCGGACAGCCCATGCAACTGCCCGTGGTGGCGATCGTGGAGGTCGGTGCGGGCGGTGGCAGCATTGCCTGGCGTGATGCATCGGGCGGGTTGCATGTGGGGCCTCACAGCGCCGGTGCAGACCCCGGACCCGTGTGCTACCGCCGGGGGGGGCGGCAACCGACCGTGACCGATGCGAACTTGGTTTTGGGGCGCCTCAACCCCGACCGGTTTTTGGGTGGCGACATGAAGCTGGACAGCGCGGGCGCGCGAAATGCCTTGTCCACTGACATTGGGGGTCCTTCTGGTTTGACAATTGAAGAATCCGCACAAGGCGTGGTGCGCATTGCCGACACCGCCATGGCTTTGGCCGTGCGTGCGGTTTCGGTGCGCAAAGGCGTTGACCCGCGCGATGCCGCCATGATCGCTTTTGGGGGTGCCGGTCCTGTGCATGCGGTTGCCCTGTGCAAAGAAATCTACATTCCCACCTTGGTCATTCCCAAATTGCCAGGCAACTTTTCGGCATTGGGCATGTTGTTGGCGCCTTGGCGGCAGGACTGGGTGCGCACCCTGATTGGCGATTTGGAACACCTGCGCACCGAGCAGGTGCAACACGGCTTTGACGAATTGGTGCAAGCGGCGCGCAAACAATTGCAAGAGGATGCATTGAACCCTGCTGCAGCTGAGTGGGTGTATGCCGCCGATCTTCGTTACCGAGGCCAAGAACACAGCATCACGGTGGCTTTGCATGCGCCCCTGGACTTGGTCAACCAGATCGAGCGAGTTAGACAATCGTTTGACCAATTGCACAACCAGCGCTATGGCCATGCAGCAGCGCAAGAGCGGGTGGAGGTGGCCAGTCTTCGCTTGACCGTCAGCTTGGCACGGACCGGGGACAGCATGGAAGCCTTCATCGCAGAAGCTTTTGTCGCCGAGGCCCAGCAGCCCGAACAATTTCGGTCTGTCATTTTTGATGACCCCGATCACCCTTTGTCTGCGCGCATCCTGTGGCGCGCCAGTCTGCCAGCCGGCACACGCATAGAAGGACCGGCCGTGATCGAAGAATCCAATTCAACCACCTTGTTGTACCCGGGAGATGTGATGCAAGTCACTGAGCACGGTCATCTGGTCATTCAGGTCCATTTGGCTCAAGGAGAATCCGCATGAATGCTTTCACGCCTGCCGCCACGGCGGCCCTGAGGGTCAACCCCATCACCCAAGAGGTGGTGACCAACTCGCTGATTGCCTATGCCGAAGAGATGGCTTTGGCTTTGTGCAAGTCGGCATACAACATGATGATTTATGAGGTGCGCGATTTTTGCTGCGGTCTGATCGACACCGAGGGGCAAATGATTTGCCAAAACACGGGCGGCCTGCCGATCTTTTTGGCCGATCTGGGCATCGCCGTCAAGGACGGTATAGACCGCTACGGCTTGGACGGTTTTTCGCCCGGCGACGTCATCATCATGAACCATGCGGGTGTGTGCGGACAGCATTTGAACAACGTGGTGGTCTACACACCTTGTTTTCACCAGGGCCAAGTGGTGGCTTTTGCGGCCAACCGCGCGCACTGGGTTGACGTGGGTGGCTTGCGCACGGGTTTTGGCAATGTGCAGACCTACGAGATCTTTCACGAAGGCCTGCAAATGCGGTCCATCAAGTTGTTTGACGCGGGCCGTCGCAACGATGGCGTGTGGCAGATGATCACCGACAACATCCGCTTTCCTGACTCGTCACTGGGCGACTTGCGGGCACAAATGGCCGCTTGCAACATCGGTGAAAGGCGCTTGGCAGAATTGCACAAACGCTTTTCGGTGGACACGGTGAACCAATGCATCCGTGCTTCTTGGGATCAAGCCGAAGCCCAGGCACGCGCTGCGGTCAGTGCCATGCCCGATGGCCGTTACACGGCTGAGACGCACTTGGACAGCGATGGCCGGCAATTGACCGTGCCCTTGCGTGTGAAGGTGACGGTTGAAATCAAGGGCTCAGAGCTGACGATTGATTACTCCGACATGAATCCGCAGGTCATGGGGCCTTTGAATTCAGGCTTTTCCGGGGGTTTGTCGGCCGCGCGAGTGGCCTTCAAATGCCTGACCATGCCGTATGCGCCCGTCAACGAAGGCGGCTTCAGGGGGCTGAAGCTGATCTCCCCCGAGGGCACCATGCTCAACGCCCGCCCCCCGGCGGCTTTGGGCCTTTGGAGCATCGCATTGCCCACGGTGATCGACACCATTTTGCTGGCGCTCGCACCGGCGCTGCCAGGCCAAATACCTGCGGCGCACAAGGGTGACATGGGCGGCTGTTCGTTCTACGGTCAGCGTCCTGACAATGGTTCACGCTATGTGCTGATGAATATTTTTGGTGGCGGCTGGGGCGGACGGTCCCACCAAGACGGTGCCTCTGCTTCGGTGTCGATTTGCCAGGGCGATGTGCGCAACACCCCTGTTGAGTTGCAAGAGATCCATTACCCCTTCTTGATTGAGCGCTTCGCATTGCGCCAAGACAGCGGTGGTGCCGGACAACACCGTGGCGGCATGGGGGTTGAACTGAGCTACCGGGCCTTGGGGGCTTGCTCGGTGAACATCAACCTCGAGCGCATCATCAATCCCCCGTGGGGTCTGGAGGGCGGAGGGCCTGGACGCAGCAATGCCGCGTTGATCCGGTCCAGTGATGGCAGCGAGCGGCGCGTCACGAAAGAAAGCAATATTCCCATTGCCCCGGGCGATACCGTCACGTTCTGGACTGCGGGTGGAGGCGGTTATGGCGCACCGGCATCGCGCGATCCCCTCGAAATCGCCCAAGATCTGCAACGGGAATACATCTCTTTGGAGGCTGCCCACCAAGACTATGGTTGGAGCCCAGATCAAAACGAAAAGGCCTGATCATGAGTCACCTCTTGCGCGAACAACGCTGTGCACGTGTTTACCAAGCCATGCACCAAGCTGGACTGGATGTTTTGGTGGTGGTGGGCGATGCTTGGCGCAGCGATTACCTTCGCTATGTGGCAGATGTCACGCCCATGGAGGGTGTGGCCATGGTGTGCCTGATCCCTGAACGCCCGCCCCTTGTCTGGGTGCAGCACCCGGCTGAGGCTGCGCGTTGGCGACACGAACTGCCACATGCCGTGGTGGCCGTCACGGCAGATCCTGCCAGGGCCGTGTTGGCGCATTTGGCCCACATGCCCTTGAGCGCTGCCGGCCTGGCACCCAGCCAGGTCGCGCCCATGTCATTGGCGGCGGGACCTTTGGGCAAAACCCTGACCGCCTGCACGGCCATGCTGGACGATTTGATGGTCCACAAAACGGCAGAAGAAGCGGATGCTTTGAAATTGAGTGTGCGTTTGGCCGACCAAGGCTATGAGGTTTTCAAGCAGGCCGCACGTTTGGGCCGTCAAGAGTTTGAGTTGGTGGCCGATGTTGAAGCTTGGTTTCGCCGCCAAGGATGTCCAGAAAATTTCATGATCTTGGGCTCGGGTGGTCCCGAATTGCGCAGCATGCATCCGGCCGGTGAACGCAGGCTGGCGCCTGGCGACTTGGTCACCACCGAGCTGACGCCCTGCGCGGATGGCTATTACTCGCAAATTTGCAGAACCCTGGTCATGGGTGAGCCCAGCCAAGTTCAACGAGATGCATTTGCGGTTTACCGACAAGCGCTGGAAGCTGGCATCGCGGTGATTCGCCCAGGGGTCACCCATGGCGATGTTGCCAAAGCGCAAAACGACGTGTTTCGCCAACACGGTCTGGGTGATTACGTCACCTCCCAATACACGCGTGTGCGTGGGCACGGAATGGGCTTGTTTGTCGATGGTCCTCATGTGCTGGAAGACGTCGACCTGGTGCTGCAAGAGAACATGACCTTGGTGGTTCACCCCAATACTTACCATCCGGAAGCAGGCTATATGGTGCTTGGCGACACGGTTCGGGTAACCGCATCAGGCTGCGAAGTGCTGACCACCACGCCGCGCGAACTTTTCAGCGTCGCGATTTGAAATTCACCCACTGAAGAAAGACCTACACCATGCGACGCGGACTCATCAGCTGGTCACACGAAGAAATGCCGATCGCCACTTTGGAGGCTCGGGTCTCACGGCTGCAGGAGTTGATGCGCAAGGACCAATTGGCAGCGGTGCTGCTGCACACCTCATTTGCCCATCCGGCCGCGGTTCAGTGGTTAACCCACTTCACCCCTTACTGGAGCGAAGCTTTGCTGGTGGTCTTGCCACAAGGACAACCCGTTCTGTTGGCGGCACTGACGCAAAGGGTGCACCCCTGGATTCGCGAAGTGGCCCACCTGGGTGGTGTGCTGACCGCGCCGCATTTGGGGAAAGCCGCCGTGAGCTACTTGACCGAGCACATTGCACCGGGTGCACGCGTGGGGGTGGTCGGCCTGGGTGAATTGCCTTGGGCAACGGCACAAACCTTGATCGGTAGCGCATGGGGAGAGCAGCTGAGTGACATCAGTGGGTCGTTCGCACTGTTGCGCCAACCCGCCGATGCGGCCGAATTGGGCTTGGCCGTGCGGGCACACGCCATGGCCATCAGCGCTTTGCAAGCCAGACCAACGCAATGCCAGAGCAGCAGCGAGTGGGCCAGTGCAATTGAAGCCAAGGCCAGACTGGACGGCGCCGAAGAATTGCTCCAGCGCATGGCGCCGGACTTGGCACAAAACGCATGTTTGCAGCGCTTGGAGGGTGACTTTGAACTGGGCACCCAACGCGCCATTGAATTGTCATTGGCCTACAAAGGGGCCTGGGTGCGCGTGACCCAGATGGATGGCGTTGGAGCCCACCCCGCTTCTTGGAAAACCGCCCAAGATTGGTTCGACCAAGCTTGGCGCAGCCTGCGGGCACCGCATCCCAATTTGCTTTTGGCACCAACCCCGCCGGGGCGTTTGGTGCAATGGTCCTTGCAAACCTGCTTGGGCGCAGAGCCCCTTCAGGTGGTGGCTGCCGAAAATGGATTTGCGCCCATCGCCTTGCCTGGGCAAAGCCTTTGCGTTTTGAGTGTGCAATTGGAACTCGATGAGGGCCCCTGGTACGCCAGCCAAATGCTGTTGCTCGGCTCGAATGGGCACGACAGCCAATCCCTTCAGGACGCAAACCTTCTCTAAACCATGGCACTTGTTACCGGCAAAACCCCGGCCTTGGTGAATTGGGCCAATTGGGCTGCAACTGCCCAAGCGGGTTGGAGTTCTTCACAGGCGCGTTTGCTTTTGGCCGATGGCGTGTTGGCCCTGCATGCCGGTGCACGGACCGCCGAAGGGCGTGGTCTTCATGCATGGATTTGCAAACATGATCCGACATGGCTGGGTCAAGCGGGTGCAGACGCCGCGGTGATGCGTTTGAGTGAGGTCGATCCCATTCACCGTGCCAGTGCGGTGACCCCCAGTGCCATGACATTGCCCTTGGCACTTGCGCACATTCGCCAGCACGGCCATGTCGATGCTCAGGCCTTCATGCAGGCCATCTGCGTCGGTCAGGAGTTGGCCATACGGCTGGCGATGGCCTTGGGTGGTGCCAGCCAGTTGATGCACGGTGTCTGGCCAAGCTATGTGGTGGCTCCTTTGGCCGCTGCAGCCACCATGGGTCGCTTGCGTGGCTTGTCACCCCAGCGCATGCAACATGCCCTGGCACTGGCACTGGCCAGCGCAGGGCGTCTGCCTGGACGCCCTGTGGGCGAGCGTTCGGGACGCTGGATGTTGTTTGCGCAGGCCGTTCGTGCCGGTGCTTGGTGCGCCATGGCGGCCGAAGAAGGCTTGGATGGTGATGTGGCCCTCCTCAGCGAAACCTGGCTAAAAGCCATGGCACCCGGGCCGATTGATGCGCCGTGGTTGAACCTCGACGGGGAAGAGGCTTTGCAACTGGGCCTGAGCAGCATCAAACCCCATTGCAGCGCCAAACAAGGCCTGACCGCCATTTATGGATTGCAGCAAATGCTGGCGCAAGCGGACTTCATGCCACAAGAGGTGACTCAGGTGTCGCTTGGCGTTCCTTTGGCTTACGCCAGCATGTTGGACCGTGAACCGGGTTGGACCAGCCGCTTGGCCAGTCTGGTCAGCTCGCCCTGGCAATTGGCACTGACGGCTTTGGCACCTGCAGACTTGGACCTGGTTGAACGAGAACTCCGCACACCCGATGCGGCGTTGAAGTCTTGGGCGGCCAAGGTGTCGGTGCACCATGACGCCAGTCTAGAGACCTACTACCCTGCGCAATGGCCCGCGCGCTTGCACGTTCATGCAGCAGGTCAAATTCATGAAAAGCTGGTGCTCGACAGCCCCGGTGACCCTTGTTTTGGCTGGGGTGATGCGCAGTTGCTCGACAAAGCCAAGCGGATGCTGCACCATCCAAGTGATTTGATCCGTGTTCAGCAAGCCTTGCAGCTTGTCGATGACCCCCAAGCTTTGACCGATTTTTACACTCCAAAGGAGACCTGATCCATGCGCATCCTTGACTCTCATTTCCATTGGTGGCCACAGTCGGCTTTTGAGGCCATGTGTCAACGCGCCGATTACCCCAAAGCCTCCAGCGACGGCCAAGGCGGTTATTCCTATTTTCGCCAACCCGGCAACAACGCCCGCTTCAAACTGGGCGCTGAATGGTATGACCTGGAGGCCCAACTGGAACACATGCAAAGCACGGGTTTTGAGGTGGACGTTGTCAGCTCGATTGGCCCGCTGTCTGTGCATTTCTCGGACTTGCCGGCAGAAGAAGGCCGTGATGCGGCCATGCATTGGAATGAGGAAATGGCCGGCGCGCAACGCAAATATGCGGGCCGCTTTTGGGGCACTGCAGCCCTGCCCTTGCGCGACACGGGCATCGCACTCGAGGTGTTGGAGCATGCGATTGGCACACTCGGCTTGGTGGGGGTGAATTTGCCGGGCAGCATTGGGAGCGACGAAAACATCGATGCCCCACGCCTTGAGCCCCTTTACGCGCGCCTGCAAGCCTTGAATGTGCCGATTTTTCTGCACCCCACAGATGCCATGTTCACCGACATTTTGGATGGGTACAACGGCGCTTTGTACAAAAGCCTGGGCCGGGTTATCGATGTGAGCGTATCGGCTTACCGGCTGGTTTTGTCGGGCTTGATGGAGCGCTATCCCGATTTGAAAGTGGTGGTCTCGCACACCGGGGGTGCCTTGCCTTACCAATCGGGCCGCATGGACAAAAACTCAGGCGGCGCGAATTTGCCGCACCCACCCAGCACCTATTTGCGTCGCATGTTCACCGACACCGTTTC
>CAMCNQ010000086.1 GCA_945875955.1 Limnohabitans sp. Rim8
GCTGCACAACGTGGCTTTGGGGCTTTGGTTGGAGCGCGCAAGGGGCCTGAGTTGGGCGCAGTCCAAATCGCTGGCAGAGCAGGCCTTGCAGCGGATGGGCCTGAGTGGGGTTGCCCACCGAGATGGGCCACACCTGTCGGGGGGGCAGCAGCAGCGCCTGGCATTGGCCCGCGCTTGGGCCCGGCAGCCCGATGTCTTGTTGCTGGACGAACCCACGGCCAGCCTGGACCTCCATGCCAAGCGAGAGGTCGAGGCCTTGATGGCCGATTTTGCTGCCGGCAGCCACAAGCCCATGACCCTGGTTTGGGCCAGCCACAGCCTGGCGCAGGCCAAGCGTTTAGCCAGCCGTGTCATTTACCTGGAAGGCGGGCAAATTTTGGCCGACTTGTCGGTGGGCGATTTTTTCAATCCCGCTGTGTTGGCTGTGCACAGCCCCTCGGCGCATGCATTTGTACAAGGAGAATTTTCATGAGCTTTCCATTTTCAAGGGCTCTGCGCCTTGGCGCATGTGCTGCTTTGTTTGGCGTGTCGCTAAAGGTGCAGGCCCAGTCCTTGGTGATGGCATCGACCACGTCGACCGAACAGTCGGGCTTGTTTGCCCATCTGTTGCCCGCGTTCAAAAAAGCCACTGGGCTGGATGTCAAGGTGGTGGCGCTGGGGACCGGGCAGGCTTTGGACATGGCGCGTCGCGGCGATGCCGATGTGTTGTTTGTGCATGACAAAGCCGCAGAAGAAAAATTTGTGGCAGAAGGTTTTGGCCTCCAACGTTTTGACGTCATGTACAACGACTTTGTCTTGATTGGCCCCAAGGCCGACCCGGCCAACGCCAAAGGCCAAGACATCGTGGCCGCCTTGGCCAAGCTGTCGTCTCACCCGGTGAATTTCGTTTCGCGCGGTGACAAAAGTGGCACCCATGCCGCTGAATTGCGTTTTTGGAAAATGGCCAATGTGAGTGAGCAAAAAGGCAGCGGCTACAAAGAGTGCGGCTGCGGCATGGGGCCGGCCTTGAACATGGCCGCGGCCCAAGCTGCCTATGTGCTGGCAGACCGTGCGACTTGGTTGAACTTCAAAAACCGAGCCGATCTGGCCATTTTGGTAGAAGGTGATCCGCGTTTGTTCAACCCCTACGGGGTGATGGTGGTCAACCCCGCCAAGCACCCCCATGTGAAACAGGCCTATGCCCAACAGTTTGTAGATTGGGTGCGGTCCGCGCAAGGCCAGCGCAGCATTGCCGATTACAAAATCGATGGCCAGCCATTGTTTTTCCCCAACGCGGGACGTTGAAGGCTGGCCTGGGCTGTCTCAGTGTTTCATGGGTGTGCGTCATGGGGCGCTGTCTGTATGCCCTTGTAAGTGCTCAGCGAACCCAAATCAGGTCCACGGTTTTCAGGCCCAGCAGCGTCAGGCTCAAAGAACCCAGCAGGTGCAGCAAAGCCGTGCCTGCTGCCAGGGCCAAACGGCCTTGCTGCATCATGCCCACCACCTCGGCAGAAAAACTGGAGAAGGTGGTGAGTGCCCCCAAAAAGCCGGTGATCAGCGCCAGACGCCAAAGCGGGTCCAGGTCGGGCAATTGCTGAAACACGCCAACGCCAATCCCCACCAAGTAACCGCCAATCAGGTTGGCCGCCAAGGTGCCCCAAGGCAACAAGCTGCCGCTGGTTGTCAACCACAGCCCCAATTGCCAACGTGACAGCGCACCGATGCTGGCACCCAGACAAATTGCGATGACTGTGAGCATGGCCAATCTCCGTCAGTGGTTTAAAAAGGGGGATCGTTGTCGTCCGAGGCCTTGGATGTGGGGCCAACGGTTGGCTTTGCCGTCGTGCTGGGTGCAGCGGGCGTGGAGCCCTCACCCAAAGCCATTTCGCCCCCCAGCGCCTCAATCAAGCTGTCGATCAGGGGGCCCAATAAACCGGTGGCCAGGGCCACGTCGGCATCAAAGCGGTCTTCGTTCTTGTCTGTGCCCGAATCGTCCATCACCCCGTCCAGGTATTGCACTTTTTTCAGCTGCAAGGTCTCGGTCAGCACAAAGGCCACGCGGCCGTCCCAGCTCAGGGCCAGTTGGGTGGGCAATTTGCCTTCGAGCACGTGTTTGCGCACATCGTCATTGGCCAGGTGGTGGCGGGTGAAGCGCACACTGGCCGCGTCTTCGCCGGTGGACTTGAGCACGGTCTCGCGCTCTACCGTCAGGTCGCCAGGCCATTCATCGGGGGTGGCGGCCAACAGCCACTGCGTCATGGCCGCTTGCGGCGATGTCAGCGTCTGAATCAGCGACACAGACAGCCCGGCCATCACGTTCATCAGTGCCGACATGACTTCGTCGGCCTTGCCTTGGCTGCCCGCATTCAACACCAGGCGGCGATTGTCCAAGTCCATCCACACGGTCACGGTGGACTGGCGGGCAAAAGCTTGCGGCAGCAAGGACAGCAGGATGTCGTCCATGAGGTCGCGCTTTTCTTTCTTACCGGGTTTGCGGCCAGTTGCCGCTTCGATTTCGGCGATGCGCTCATCGGCCTTGCGGCGCACCACGTTGCCGGGCACGGCCTTGGACTCGACCATCAGTTTCATGATCCATTGGCCAGCCACCGATTCGACCAATGGGCCGTGGGCTTGGCCTCGCGGTGGTATCCAGCCCACCGATTTTTCTTGGCTGGCACCACATTCCACAAACTGCATGGGCTCGAGCGCCACTTGCACATCGGTCAGTTCGGGCGCAAAGCCTTCACCGATCCTGTAAACCATCACATTTTTAAACACTAAAAATCCTTACTGCCCAAACAAACACCCCGTCCTGTGGGACGGGTTGAATCATAGGGGATGATTGGGTGCCAACGCTCAGAGTTTCATCTGCGTGGGCAACCAGGTCACGATGCCCGGGACAAAGTAGATCAGCAAGACCGCAGCCATCATCAGAAAGAACATGGGCATGGAGACTCGGGCAATGTAGGGCAGTTGTTTGCCTGTCATGCCTTGCAGCACAAACAAATTGAAACCCACAGGGGGGGTGATTTGTGCCATCTCGACCACCAACACGATGAAAATGCCAAACCAGATCGGGTCAATGCCCGCTTTTTGCACCGTCGGCATCAAAACACCCATGGTCAGCACCACCATCGAAATGCCGTCGAGGAAGCAACCCAAAATGATGAAAAACACCATCAAGGCCATGATCAGCGCAAGGGGGCTGAGCCCCAAACCACCAATCCATTCGGCCAAATGCCGGGGCAGGCCGATGTAGCCCATGGACAAGGTCAAAAACGCAGCCCCTGCCAAAATCAGCGCGATCATGCAGTACAAGCGCGTGGCCCCCATCAGGGCGTCCTTGAACACCGACCAACTCATGCTGCCTTGAAGCTGGGACAAAACCAAAGACCCCACCACGCCCACTGCGGCCGCTTCGGTGGCCGTGGCAAAGCCGGTGTAAATTGAACCCAAAACGGCCATGATCAACAGCACCACCGGAATCAGGCTGCTGGACGCTTGCAACTTTTGCACAAAGCCCATGGGCGCGTCGCGTGGCGGGATTTGGTCGGGGTGACGCAGCGACCAATAAATGATGTAGCCGGAGAAAAGCCCGGCCAGCAACAAGCCCGGCAAGACCCCTGCGATGAAGAGTTGGGCGATCGACACATCAGCTGCCACGCCGTACACGATCATGATGATGGAGGGCGGAATCAAGAGGCCCAGCGTGCCTGAGCCGGACAGGGTGCCAATCACCATGTCTTCGGGGTAGCCGCGTTTTTGCAGCTCAGGCAAGGTCATTTTGCCAATCGTGGCACAGGTGGCGGCGCTGGAGCCGGATACGGCAGCAAAGATCGCGCAGCCCACCACATTGGTGTGCAGCAAGCGACCAGGCAGGGCCTGCATCCAGGGTGCCAGCCCTTTGAACATGTCTTGGCTCAGGCGTGTGCGAAACAGGATCTCGCCCATCCAAATGAACAGCGGCAAAGCCGTGAGGGTCCAGCTCGAAGCTGAGCCCCAGATGGTCACCGCCATGGCATCACCCGCGGGGCGTGCCGAGAACAGTTGCATACCGATCCAGGCCACACCCGAAAGGGTCAAACCAATCCATACGCCGCTGCCCAGAATCAAAAACAAAGTCAGGACCAGCAGCCCCGCGATCATCAAATCATTCATGGGCTATCATTCGTTGCGCAGCATCTCGCCGCTTTCAGGGACCGCGCGTTGGCCTAAAATTTCGAGCACCAGCTCATCGACAAAGGCCAGCGCAAAAATCAAGGTGCCCAGTGCCATGAGCAGTTGCGGAATCCACAAGGGTGTGGCGTCGTTGCCGGTCGAGATGTCATTGAACAGAATCGATTGCCAAACCAGGCGACCACTGTAAAAGGCAAAAAGACAAGCCAGCAAGCTGGCCAGAAGAAGGCTGAAAATCTCCAGGCCCCGACGTGTGCCCCCTTTGAACAAACCCAGCACCAAGGTCACCCGGATGTGTTCGCCGCGTTTGAGCGTATGGGCCAGCGCCAGAAAACCAGCCCCGGCCATGAGGTAACCCGCATAGGCATCTGTACCGGGCACGTGGAAGTGGAGTTGCCGACTCAAAATAGACAGCAGCACCATGAAGAGCAGGCCACACATGCACACCGCCGCCATTGCGGCGGTGCTGGCATAAATGGCGTTCAGCAGTCGGCGCATTGGGTCAACGATTGAATGCGTCGACGATGGCCTTGCCCTCAGCCCCAGACTTTTCAAGCCACTCTTTCATGATGGTGTCTCCCACTTTTTTCATGTCGGCTTTGAGTTGCGCTGAAGGCGGTGCCACAGTCATGCCGTTGGCCTTGAGGGTGTCCAATGTGGTGGTGTTGACCTTGCGCGATTCGGTCCAACCCCTGGTTTCAGCTTCAGCCGCAGCTTTCAGCAAAGCGTCTTGGCTGGCTTTGTCCAGTGCGTCAAAGGCTTTCTTGTTGGCGATCACCACGTTTTTGGGCAACCAGGCCTGCACGTCGTAGTAGAACTTCAGGTGCTCAAACAGCTTGCTGTCCACGCCCGTGGCACCCGAGGTCATGGTGGATTCGACCACGCCTGTGGCCAAGGCTTGAGAAAACTCGGCTGCTTGAACCGTCACAGGCTGGGCACCGATCAGCTCCGCGATCCTGGCGGTGGTGGGGCTGTAGGCACGCCACTTGATGCCCTTGAGGTCGGCGACGCTGTTGATCGGCTTTTTGCTGTAAATGCCTTGTGGTGGCCAAGCCACCGAATACAACAGCATCATGCCCTGCTCGGCCAGTTTCTTTTCCAGCAACGGCTTTTGGGCTCGGTAAAGTTTCATCGACTCGTCATAGCTGTCGGCCAAAAAGGGCAGGCCATCTGCGCCAAAGGGTTGCCACTCGTTCTGGAAGTTGACCAGCAAGATCTCACCCAATTGCGCTTGGCCGCCTTGCACAGCCCGCTTGATTTCCGGGGCCTTGAACAGCGAGGCGTTGGCATGCACCGTGATCTTGAGCTTGCCCGCAGTGGCCTTGTCCACATCGGCCGCAAACTGGGTCATGTTGACCGTGTGGAAATTGGTTGCCGGGTAGGCGGCGGGCAAGTCCCATTTGGTTTGGGCCGACACGAAGCCGGAAACAGCGAGCAAGCCAGCCAACAGGCTGAGGTGAAGGGCGCGACGGTGCATGAAAACTCCTGAGAAAGATGGAATGAACGGTCCACTGGGCAGCGCAAGAATGGTGCCCACTTTGGGCGCGCATGGTGTGCATCTGTCAGTGCTTCACTGTACGCAAGTTGAAAGGCAGGTGTGCTTGGTGTTTTCCCTTAATGTCAACAAATTGTTGGCAAATTGTTGGCAATGAGCATAGACTTTGGGTTCTCATTTGTTTGAATACTGCCCATGACGCGTAAAATTTCCACCGCCTCGGCGAATGCCAAACCCATCGTGTCATCGGCCCATTTGGTCTCGCCCGACAGCGCCGAGTTGAGCGAGTTTGAGTTCGGCCTGATCGTGGCGGGCAATGCATTTCACAGATGGGTCATCCATTGCATGGCCGCCGCCGGACTGAAAGACCTGACGCCCTTGGACGTGCTGGTGCTGCACCATGTGACCCACCGTGCCCGCGACAAGCGCCTGGCCGACATTTGTTTCATCATGAACATCGAAGACACGCATTTGGTGAACTACGCTTTGAAAAAGCTGCAAGGCTTGGGGGTGGTGGTGTCGCATAAAAATGGCAAGGACGTGACCTATGCCGCCACCGATTTGGGCCGCAACCATGTGCAGCGCTACCGCGATATCCGCGAAAGTTGTTTGATTGATGCACTCAAGGCCGACGATGGTCTGAACCGCGACATTGGCGAGCTGGCCCGATTGCTGCGCGTGCTGTCGGGCATGTACGACCAGGCAGCGAGAGCTGCGGCGTCGCTTTGATGGTGTGGCAGTGTTTTGTTTTTTGAGCGACTTATGACCCAACCCCACCTCACACCCGCTGGCAAAAACCGTTGGCAATTCTGGATCGACCGGGGCGGCACCTTCACCGACGTGGTGGGCAAAAGGCCCGACGGCACTTTGGTCACGCACAAGCTGCTCTCTGAAAACCCCGAGCAGTACCGCGATGCGGCGGTGGCGGGCATCCGTTTTTTGCTGGGCTTGCAGCCCGGTGAGCCGGTCACCCCCGAACAGGTCGAATGCGTGAAGATGGGCACCACCGTGGCCACCAACGCCTTGCTGGAGCGCAAGGGCGAGGCCACGCTGTTGGTGACCACGCAAGGTTTTGGTGACGCGCTGCGCATTGCCTACCAAAACCGCCCGCGTTTGTTTGACCGTCAGATCGTGCTGCCCGAGTTGCTCTACAGCGCGGTGGTGGAGGCGAAAGAACGTGTAGCGGTAAATGGCGAGGTTTTGCAGCCGCTCGATGAGTTGCACTTGCGCAGCCAATTGGTGAGCAGTTTTGCGCAAGGCGTGCGCTCGGTGGCGGTGGTGTTCCTGCACGGCTGGCGGCACACGGCGCACGAGCAGGCGGCGGCCAGACTGGCGCGAGAAGTGGGCTTCACCCAGGTCAGCACCTCGCACCAGACCAGCCCGATGATGAAATTCGTCAGCCGCGGCGACACCACGGTGGTCGACGCGTATTTGTCGCCCATCTTGCGCCGCTATGTCGACCAGGTGGCGAGCGAAATGCCGGGTGTGAAACTCATGTTCATGCAGTCCTCGGGCGGCCTGACCGATGCCCAGGTATTTGCAGGCAAGGACGCCATCTTGAGTGGCCCGGCGGGCGGCATTGTGGGCATGGCCCGCACGGCGCAACTGGCCGGCCACAACAAGGTGATTGGTTTTGACATGGGCGGCACGTCCACCGATGTGTCGCACTTTGCCGGGCAGTTTGAGCGCGAGTTTGAAACCCAGGTAGCCGGGGTGCGCATGCGCGCCCCGATGATGAGCATCCACACCGTGGCTGCGGGCGGCGGGTCTTTGCTGGCCTATGACGGTGCGCGTTTTCGGGTGGGGCCACAAAGCGCCGGGGCCAATCCGGGGCCGGCCAGTTACCGGCGGGGCGGGCCGCTGGCCGTGACCGACGCCAACGTGATGGTGGGCAAGGTGCAGCCGCGCTTTTTCCCGTTGGTGTTTGGCCCTGAGGCGAACCAGCCACTGGATGCCGAGGTGGTGCGTGGTCACTTTGAAAAACTGGCCATGCAAACCGGCCGTGCTGCCGAGGACGTGGCGCATGGCTTCATCCAGATCGCCGTGCAGCAAATGGCCAACGCGATCAAGAAAATATCGGTGGCCCGTGGTTACGACGTGACGCGCTACACCTTGCAGTGTTTTGGCGGTGCGGGCGGGCAGCACGCCTGTTTGGTGGCCGACGCCCTGGGCATGACGCAGGTGCTGGTGCATCCGCTGGCGGGCGTGTTGTCGGCCTATGGCATGGGCCTGGCCGACCAGAACGTGATGCGCGAAGAATCGATTGAGCGGCGCTTGGATGCGGCCGCCATGCCTTTGATGGCCGAACGTTTGCAGGCCTTGGGCGAGACCACGCGGCAGGCCTTGCTGGCGCAAATGGGCGCAGATGCCAGCAGTGCCGACCGCATCGAGCTGCGCCAACGTGCGCACCTGCGCTACGAAGGCACCGACTCGGCGCTGGTCGTACCCTGGGGCGATCAGGCCCAGCTGGTGGCTGCTTTTGAGTCCGCTTACCGGCAGCGCTTTGCCTTTTTAATGCAGGGCAAGGCCCTGGTGGTGGAGGCGGTCTCGGTTGAGGCCGTGTTGCCCGGCGATGCGCCAGAAGAAGCCGTGTTGGACATGCACCCCCAGCGTGATGTGCCTCGCCGCGACACGGTGCAGGTCTATGCCGCCAACGCGCAAGGCCTGGCCCAATGGCAGGGCGCTGCGCTGGTGGTGCGCGAAGACATGCGCCCCGGCGACGTGGTCGACGGCCCGGCCATCATTGCCGAGAAGAATGCCACCACCGTGGTCGAGCCTGGCTGGCAAGCGCGCTTGACTGCGCTGGACCATTTGCTGTTGGTGCGGGTGCAAGCACGGGTTGTTCAGCACGCCGCAGGCACGCAGGCCGACCCGGTGCTGCTGGAGGTGTTCAACAACCTGTTCATGAACATCGCCGAGCAAATGGGCTTGCAGCTGCAAAACACGGCCTACTCGGTCAACATCAAGGAGCGCTTGGATTTCTCTTGCGCCTTGTTCAGCGCCGAGGGGCATCTGATCGCCAACGCGCCGCACATGCCGGTGCATCTGGGCTCCATGGGCGAGAGCATCCAGACCGTGATCAACGAAAACAAGGGCCGCATGCAGCCGGGTGATGTGTTCGTGCTGAACGACCCCTACCACGGCGGCACGCATTTGCCCGATATCACGGTGATCACCCCGGTGTACCTGGACGGCCACACAAACCCTGTGTTTTATGTCGGCTCACGCGGCCACCACGCCGATGTGGGTGGTTTGACGCCAGGCTCCATGCCGCCGTTTTCCACGCGCATCGAAGAAGAGGGCGTGCAGATCAACAACGTCAAGCTGGTAGAGGCGGGCCATTTGCGCGAAGCCGAGATGGTGGCCTTGCTGCAAAGCGGCGAATACCCTTCGCGAAACCCGGCGCAAAACATGGCCGACCTGAAGGCGCAAATTGCCGCCAACGAAAAAGGCGTGCAGGAGTTGCGCCGCATGGCCGATCAGTTTGGTCTGGACGTGGTGCAGGCCTACATGCGCCATGTGCAGGACAACGCCGAGGAATCGGTGCGCCGTGTCATCACGCGCCTGAAAGACGGCGCGTTCACTTTGGCGCTGGACAACGGCGCGCAGATTCAGGTCGTGGTGCGCGTGAATGCCGCCGAGCGCACCGCTGAGATTGATTTCACCGGCACCAGTGCTCAGCTGCCCAACAACTTCAACGCGCCGCGGGCCGTGTGCATGGCGGCGGTGCTGTACGTGTTCCGCAGTTTGGTGGACGACGACATCCCACTGAACGCCGGTTGCCTGAAGCCGCTCAAGGTCATCATTCCCCAAGGCTCCATGCTCAACCCCAACCCGCCTGCTTCGGTGGTGGCGGGCAATGTGGAAACCTCGACCTGCATCACCAACGCGCTGTTTGGCGCATTGGGCGTGATGGCGGGCAGCCAGCCCACCATGAACAACTTCACCTTTGGCAATGCGCGGGTGCAGTATTACGAAACCATCTCCGGCGGCAGCGGTGCGGGTGGGCGCTTTGACGCTCATGGCCAGCTGGTGGGCGGTTTTGACGGCACCTCGGTGGTGCAAACCCACATGACCAATTCACGCCTGACCGATCCGGAGGTGCTGGAGTTCCGTTTCCCTGTGCGCTTGGAGAGTTACGCCATCCGCCAAGGCTCGGGTGGTGCTGGGCGCTGGCATGGCGGCGATGGCGGTGTGCGACGGGTGCGGTTTTTAGAGCCCATGACGGCAGGCATTTTGTCCAATGGGCGTGTCTACCCCGCCTTTGGCATGGCCGGCGGAGAAAGCGGTTGGCCTGGCATTAACCGTGTGCTGCGCTGTGATGGCAGCGTTGAAGAGTTGTCACACATTGGCCAGGTACAGATGCAGGTGGGTGATGTGTTTGAAATCCACACCCCAGGGGGCGGTGGCTTTGGGACATCCTGAGGCTTGCGGCACGGGTTGGCTGTTTTCAATCGGACATTGCACTGCGCCTGGATGGCGCGTTGCGCCCACTCACTTTTTGCTGGCGCTGGGGCTGGCCTCAAAACCCAAACCTTGCACTCGAACACCTTGCGCTGAGAGGATCTTGGCTTTTTGGGGGCCAATGCCCTTGACTCGGGCGCTGACATCGGCCCAGTCCTTGAAGGGTGATTTCAGGCGCTCATTCATGACTTGTCGGGTCAGGGCGGGGCCAACGCCATTGAGGCCATCGAGTTCCATCTCACTGGCTTTGTTCAAATCCAGTTCCTGCGACCATGCCGTGGCAAGGAAGGCAAGCGCCAACAAAAAACCGGTGATGATTTTCAACATGTTGCTGCTCCTTGGTTGGCGGCAATAAACGAGCCTCAAACCCATTCTGAGCAAGCCAGTGAAGGCCAGGAAGAGGGTTTTTACTGAACCTTAACCCGGCAGTTGGCCGCTTGCTTGCGCTTTAAACACTTGATGAATCAAACACTTGCGCCTACGACGGTCTTCACCTCATGGGTGAAACGCTGCACGGCCGCAGGTCTGCCGCTTCAGGCCTC
>CAMCNQ010000087.1 GCA_945875955.1 Limnohabitans sp. Rim8
ATGCACGAGGCCGACTGGGAGTTCATTGGCCACGGGGTTCACCAAAAAAGCCTGAACCACAACCAAGGCGAATCCGAGGAGTCGTTGATTGCCAAAAGTCTGGACATGATTGCCGCCGTCACCGGCAGCAGGCCCCGTGGCTGGCTGAGCCCGGGGCTGCGCGAAACCCACGACACCCCCGAGTTGCTTAAAAAGCAGGGCGTGGACTATGTTTTTGACTGGGTGGTGGACGATGTGCCCAGCTGGATGCACACGCGCAACGGCCCCTTGCTGTCCATGCCCTACAACCTGGAAATCAACGACTCCATCATTTACGCCATCGAAAAGCACACCAGCGATGAAATGTACGAACGCCTGGCCCGCACGCTGGCCTTGTTCGAGCGCGAAGCGGCCACACATCCGCGCGTGCTGGCCATCGGCCTGCACCCGCACCTGATCGGCGTGCCGCACCGCTTTGCCAGTTTGGAGCGCATGCTGGACTTGCTGATGCAGTCGCCCCAGGTGTGCTTCATGACCGGGGGCCAGATTGCCGACTGGTACACCGCCCAGGTGCCCGCACCCGGTGCTTGATTGGCTGCACACAGCACACAGCCGGCATCGCCTTTGAACTTAAACCCCCGGGCCAGTCCAGCGACTTGCCCATTCACACAAGCAACACATGAACCTCGAACTCGATCAAAAACAAGTCGTCGTGACCGGCGGCTCCAAGGGCATTGGCCTGGCCATTGCCCTGAACTTTGCCCGCGAAGGCGCCAAGCCGGTGCTGGTCTCGCGCCAACGCAGCAACCTCGACGCGGCCCTGGCCGCTTTTGCCAGCGAGGGCTTGCCTGTCCCGGCCATCGCCGAGATCGATTTGTCGCAGCCCGGCTCTGACCGCGCCTTGTTTGATTTGTTTCCCCAGGCCGACATCCTGGTCAACAACGCGGGCGCGATTCCGGGCGGCAGCATCCACGACATCGCCGAAGCCACCTGGCGCGGGGCCTGGGATCTCAAGCTGTTCAGCTACATCAACCTGACCCGCTTGTACCTGGGGGCCATGGAAGCGCGCGGCCAAGGCGTGATTTGCAACATCATCGGCATGGCCGGAGTCGCCCCCCGTTACGAATACATTTGCGGCGCTGCGGCCAACGCCGCCCTGATCGCGTTCACCCAGGGCATTGGCGCAGGCAGCGTGCGCAAGGGCGTGCGCGTGTTCGGCATCAACCCCTCGCCCACCCGCAGCGACCGCATCGAAAGCATGTTCAAACAACAGGCGACCAGCAAACTCGGCGACGCCTCGCGTTGGCAAGAAATGGCGCAGAAACTGCCCTTTGGCCGCTTGGCCGAACCCGATGAAATCGCCCGTCTGGCGGTGCACTGTTCATCACCCGTGTGCAGCTACCTGAGTGGCACGGTCTTGAACGTCGATGCTGGCCAGCAATACGCACCCAACTGAGATAACCATGCAATCAGACAACAACTTCGAATCCCTGCGCGATGGCGTGCGCAGCGTGGTCACGCAATTTGACTCGCGCTATTGGCAAGAGATGGACGAGGCGCGCGCCTTTCCCGAAAAATTCGTAGAGGCCCTGACCACCGCCGGTTGGCTGTCGGCCTTGATTCCCGAAGAATACGGCGGCTCCAACCTGAGCCTGGTGGAAGCCAGCGTGATCATGGAAGAGATCAACCGCGCCGGTGGCAATTCAGGCGCCTGCCACGGCCAGATGTACGTGATGGGCTGCGTGGTGCGCCACGGCTCCAAGGCCCAAAAAGAGGCCTTGCTGCCCAAGGTCGCCAGCGGTGAATTGCGCATGCAGTCCATGGCGGTGACCGAGCCCAGCACCGGCTCGGACACCACCCAACTCAAGACCTTTGCCGAGCGCAAAGGCGACCGCTACATCGTCAACGGCCAGAAGGTCTGGACCTCGCGCCTGCAGCACTCGGACTTCATGCTGCTGCTGGCACGCACCACGCCCTTGGCCGAAGTGAAGAAAAAATCCGAAGGCCTGTCGGTGTTTTTGGTGGACTTGCGCGAGGCCGTGGGCAAGTCCATCACGGTGCGCCCCATCCGCAACATGGTCAACCACGAGACCAACGAAATCTTCATCGACAACCTGGAAATTCCGGTTGAAAACCGCATTGGTGAAGAAGGCAAGGGGCTCAAATACATTCTGGATGGCCTGAACGCCGAACGCATTTTGATCGCGGCCGAGTGCATTGGCGACGGTTACTGGTTTGTCGACAAGGCCAAGGACTACGCCAACCAGCGCGTGGTGTTTGACCGCCCGATCGCCAAAAACCAGGGCATACAGTTCCCCATCGCCCGGGCCTTTGTCAACGTCGAGGCAGCCAGCTTGATGCGCTACGAGGCGGCGCGTTTGTTCGACGCCCAGCAAGCCTGCGGGGCCCAGGCCAACATGTCCAAACTGCTGGCCGCCGATGCCTCCTGGGAAGCGGCCAACGTGTGCCTGCAAACCCACGGCGGCTTTGGTTTTGCCGCCGAGTACGACATCGAGCGCAAGTTCCGCGAAACCCGTCTGTACCAAGTCGCGCCGATCTCGACCAACCTCATCTTGTCTTACGTGGGCGAGCACGTTTTGGGCATGCCCAAGTCTTATTGAAGCAGGTCAGCAGCATGGCACTCACAGGCAATTGGGACACTTTGCAACTGCAAACCCACGGCGAGGGCGTGTTGCAAGTCAGCTTGAACCGCCCCGATGTGGGCAACGCCATCAACACCCGCATGGGGCAAGAGTTGCTGGACCTTTGGCAGCGCCTCACCGAGGACGCGCAAGGCCTGCGCTGCTTGGTGTTGACGGGCACAGGCAACAAAATATTTTGCGCCGGTGGCGACCTCAAAGAGCGCAACGGCATGACGCGCGCGCAATGGACGCGCCAGCATGAGATCTTTGAACGCCAATACTGGGCGCTGGTCGATTTGCCGCTGCCCGTGGTGGCGGCCGTCAATGGCCATGCCTACGGCGGTGGGCTGGAGATGGCCTTGTGCTGCGACTTCATCTACGCCAGCAGCGGCGCACGTTTTGCCCTGCCTGAAGTCACGCTGGGCATCATGCCCGGCATGGGCGGCACACAAAACCTGTCGCGTGCTTTGGGCGAGCGCCGCGCCAAAGAGCTGATCATGACCGGCCAGGCCTTCACGGCCCAACAGGCCTTGGACTGGGGCTTGGTCAACCAAACCTTTGCCCCCACAGAGCTGCTGGACGGGGCCTTGGCCACCGCACAGACCCTGGCCCGCAACGCGCCTTTGTCGATTCGCCAAATCAAAAAGGCCATCCGCTACGGCGGCCAAATGGAGCTGCGCACGGCCTACCGCTTTGAGGTGGAGGCCTACAACCAACTGGTGGACACCGAAGACCGGCGCGAGGGCGTGCTGGCTTTCAACGAAAAGCGCGCGCCCCAGTTCAAAGGGCATTGATGGGCACCGCCACACAGCCTGCCCCCTGGAGCGCCAGTCTGGTGAACACCCTGCGCCGCCCGATGGGGCAGCACGACCGCCAGCGTGCGGCGCTGCACCTGATCGACTGGCTGGGCTGCGCGCACCTGGGCCAAACCAGCCCAACCGGGGCGGTGTTAAAGCGTTGGGCCAAGCACCAAGTGCCGGGCCCCATTTGGGCCTGCGGCCACCCGCACGGCCTGTCAGCGGGCGATGCCGCCCGTTGGAATGGCTCATTGGGCAATTGCCACGAACTCGACGATGTGCACCGCGCGGCCGTGGTGCACCCGGGTGACACGGTCATCCCCGCGGCCTTGGCCATGGCCCAGCGCGAGGGTGTGAGCGCCCAACGTTTGCTCGAAGCCCTGGTGATTGGCTACGAGACCGGCATTTTGCTGGGGTTGTTGAGCGGCCCCTCGCACTACGCCCAGTGGTACAGCACCGCCACCACTGGGGCCTTTGCCAGTGCCATGGCCTGCGCCCATTTGCGCCGCCTGGACCCGCTGCAAACCCAGCATGCCCTGGCCCTGGCCGGCATGCAGTCCAGCGGGGTTTGGCAGTGCCGCTTGGAGCCGGGCCTGGCCAAACAACTGGCCACCGGCCACAGTGCGCAGGCGGGCTTGCTGGCGGCCGACATGGCTGCAGCAGGCATGACCGGGCCCCTGGCCATTTTGGAAGGCCCCTTGGGCTGGCTGGCGGCCACTAGGGGCCAGCGCGATGCAGGCCAGGCCATGGCGCTATTGCAAACCAGCGCCGACAGCGGCTGGCGCATGCACGAGGTGAGCTTCAAGCCCTGGCCGGCTTGCCGGCACGTGCACCCGGCCATCGAGTGCGCCTTGCACATGCACTTGCACTTGCATGCGCAGGGGCTTAACCCGGACCAAATTGAACAGTTGCAACTGCACACCTATGCGGTGGCCATCACGTTTGCCGACCAGCCCGAGCCGCAAACCCCCTTGGAGGGCAAATTCAGCTTGCAGCATGGCGTGGCCTGGGCCTTGTGCCACGGCAGCTTTGGCTTGGAGGCCACGGCGCAAAGCGCCTTGGCTGAGCCCGCCTGCAGCCAGCTGCGCACCCGCGTGCAACTGGCTTGCGGGCCAGACCAAGAGCGGGCCTACCCGGGGCAGTTTGGTGCCCGCTTGCAGGCCCAAATGAAAAACGGCAGCCTCTGGACGCACGAGGTGGCAAGCGTCTTGGGCGACCCGGAAAACCCGCTCAGCCCCGCCCAAATTCAGTCCAAAAGCCTGGGCTTGCTGCAAGGCCTTGGCTGGTCGCAAGCGCGCGCACAAGGTTTGGTCAGCGCCTGCCTGCAGCTGCCTCAGGGCCTGGCGCTCAAGCACTGGTGGAAACTGCTGGAACAGGCCGCCTAAGCGGCCCTTGCTGAAAGTTGCCGCCTCTGCGGACCTTGCTGAAAGTTGCCGCCTAAGCAGCCCACATCGTGTCCAGGGCCCGCGCCAGCGCCAGCAAGCGCTCATCCTGCCCGGGCGGGGCCAGCATTTGGCAGGACACCGGCAGCCCACCGCTTGGGCAAGGAAACGACAAGGCCGGTGCCCCCAGCAAGTTGGCCAGGCAGGCCAAATCGGCTTGGCTGACGGGCGCAGCTTCTGTGTGTGCAAAGCTGGTGTGGGGCGTGGTGGGCAACAGCAACACGTCCACCCCGGCAAAGGCCTGCGGCGCACTGGCGCGCAAGCGGGCAATGGCCTGCTGGCTGCGCAGGCGCTTGTCTGGGCTCAGGTTGGCACCGTAGCGCAGCATTTTTTGCAAACCCGGGCTCAAGCCCGCCAGCTCAGGCCCCAAAGCGCCTTGCCAGTAGGCCGCGCCCTCCCATTCGCTCATCAACAAGGCATGCACGCGGTGGTTGGCCGGCTGCCATTCGGGCCAGTGCAGGGTTTGAAAAACAGCGCCGCGCAGCGCCAGTTGCTGCTGCAAGGCCTGCCAGGCGTGTTGCACCGCTGGGGCCAAGTCCACCTCGGCCACTTGGGGCAAAAGGCCGATGCGCAAGCCTTGCCAAACCGATGCCTGCGGCGCGCTGGTCAGCTGTGTCCCCAAAAGACAGGCCGCCAGCACGGCCAAATCGGCCCCGCTTCGGGCCAGCGGCCCCACCGCGTCCAGGCTGGGGCTCAAGGGCACAATGCCGTCCATGGCCAAGCGGCCATGGCTGGTGATGAAGCCATACACACCGCAATAGGCCGCCGGTATGCGCACCGAGCCCATGGTGTCGGTGCCCAAGGCGCCGACACACAGGTGGTCGGCCACGGCGGCGGCCGAGCCGCCGCTGGAGCCACCCGGCGTGTGGCCTTCACGCAAGGGGTTGATGCAGCGGCCATAAAAGGGGTTGTCGGTGGTGGCCCCCAAGGCGGCTTCGTGCATGTTGAGCTTGCCCAGCAAAACCGCACCGGCCTGCGCCAAGCGCTGGTAAACCTGCGCATGCTGGCCGGGCATGCGGTGGGCGAAGGCGGCCGTGCCTGCGGTGCAGGCCATGCCCTGCACATCGATGTTGTCTTTGAGCGCGACCACCACCCCGTCCAGCAGCCCCAGGGGCGTTTTTTGGGCCCAGCGCTGCGCACTGGCTTGGGCCTGCTGCATGGCCAGCGGCCCACACACATGAATAAAGGCGTGCAAGTGCGGGTCGCGCTGCGCGATGCGCTCAAGGTGGGCACGGGTCACCGCCAGCGGATCGGTCAGGCCCGCCTGATAGGCCTGGTGCAAAGCTTCACAGCCCAATAGCGTCAGGTCTGGGTGCATTTTTGTGTGGCGCAAAGGCGCTCAAGCGCCCTGCTTGTGGGCCGCACTGGGCCACAAGACCGAGGCGATGGCCAACACGATCAAGGCGATGGCGGCCCAGTCCTGCCAGTAAAGCGCTTCGTTCAAAAAATAAGCCCCGCTGAAAACACCCAGCACCGGGATGAACATCACACTCAGCGTGGAGGCCAGTGGGGGCAAGTCGCGCGCCAGCGACAGCCAAGCGGCCTGGGCGAACACAAACACGCCAAAGGCGTTGTAAACAATCGCGTTCCAGGCCATGGGCGGCGGCGGACCCCAGGCCTCGCGCTCAAACACAAAAGCCAACACGCTCATCAGCACGCTGCTCATGCAGGTCATCCAAAACACAATCGTCAGGGTCGGCACGCGGATGCGGGTGTGGCGAATTTGCTGTGTGCCCAAACCCCAAAAGGCCGCCGCCACCAAGCCCAGCAAAACGCCCAGTGGCTTGCCTGCAATCGCGCTGAACTCATGCCACAGCAGCAAGACAACGCCCAAGGCGGCCGACCCCACGCCCAACCAACCGCGCCACTTGAGCGAAGCGCCAAACCACAAGACGCCAATCAGGGCAGAGAAAATCGGCATGGTGTAGCCCAGGATCGCCGAGCGACCGCTGGAGAGTTGTTGCACCGCCAAAATGATCAACACATGCCAAACCAGCAAATTGGTGGTGGCCAAAACAAACAGCTCTTTCCAGTCGGCCACCGGGATTTTGAAGGGCACTTTCTTGACATACAAGACCAGTGCGAGAAAAGGCAAACCCATCCACATGCTCAAGCTTCGAAACGACAAAGGCGGGTAGTGGCTGACCCCCAGCTTGAGCACGGGCCAGTTCAGGCCCCAGACCAAGGTCAAGGTGATCAGCAGGGTGATTTGTTGCCGGCTCAGTTTCATGCGGCGATGCCAGCGCAGGGCCAAACCAGGCCTTGATCTTGCAGAGACAGGCCACACAGGCCGCTTGCGCCAGCCAGACCCTCGTACAAAAGGCTCAAGCTGTGGCCCCCATGGCCAAGACCAGGTCGGCCCAGGCCTTGGCCTTGTCGGCCGGGTTGCGCAGCAAAGCGGCGGGGTGGTAGGTCACCACCACCGGCACACCCTGGAACCGGTGCACCTGGCCGCGCAGCTTGCCCATGGGCTCGGTGGTCTGCAACACCGATTGCACGGCAAAGCGGCCCATCAGCAAAATCAGCTTGGGTTGCACCAAGGCCACTTTGCGCGACAAAAAAGGCGCGCAGCTGGCCAGCTCTTGCGCGCTGGGGTTGCGGCTGCTGGGGGCCCGGCATTGGATCGCGTTGCTCAGGTATGCCCCTTGAGCGCCTTGCCCGCCCCGATGGCGTCCCACGGCCTTGAGCATGTTGTCCAGCAGTTGCCCTGCAGGGCCGACAAAGGGCTGGCCTTGCGCGTCTTCGTCTTCGCTTGGGGCGTCGCCAATGACCATCCAGTCGGCCTGCGTGTGGCCCACACCGAACACCGCGTTTTTGCGAAAGTGGCACAAGTCGCAGGCCTGACAGGCGCTGGCGGCGTCTTGCAAGGCCGACCAGTCCATGGCCGCCAGCCCTTCAGGCAAAAGCGGGCTTGCCACCCCGGCAGGCGCTGGCGATGGGTTGATGGGCGCGGCGCGGAGTGCGGGTGCAGTGGCCGCAGCTGCGGCCGCCGATACCGGGGCCACTGGCCCGGGTGCCAAGGCCACGGGGGCATGGCTGGGCGCTGCGGCTTCGGCCAAGGCATCGCCCTTGGCTGGGGCTTGGGGCCACCACACGCGCACGCCCATTTCGGCCAGCATGGCGCGTTGGCGGTCGTCCAGGTCAAATCGGGTGGGGTCGGTCATGCACAGGCTCACAGTTTCAAACTCATCACCACCGCGTGCTCACGCTGTTGGCGGTCTGCAGGATAGTAATCCTTGCGGATGCTGACTTGGTTAAACCCGTAGCGCTGGTAAACCTGCAAGGCGCGCTGGTTGCTTTGGCGCACCTCCAGCCACAACCACTGCGCACCCGCGTGGCGCGACATCAAGGTCAAAGCGTCGAGCATCATGTGGCCCCAGCCCTGGCCTTGGTGGTCGGGTGCCACGGTGATGTTGAGCAGGTGCATTTCCTCAAAGCCGCGCATGGCCAAAAAATAACCCAGCAACTGGTCTTGCAGCCACAGGCATTGGGCATGGAACAAGGGGTTGAGCGAGTCCTGAAAATTGCCGCGCGACCACGGGTGGCCATAAGCCGCTTGCTCAATGGCCAAGACGGCATCGAGGTCGTCCCGCGTCATGGCCAACAAGCTGACCGCGTTGCGGGTCTGCTCTGTGGGCTGGTTTTGTCGGCTGCGTGAATGGGACGGCATGGCAAGCCCCCTCATGCCAAGAGGCTGGCCTTGGCCAAAGCGGCCTGCGCCTTGAGGACTTCGCGCTCGGCGGTGGTGTGGGCCACTTTGTCGCGGATGTAAAGCGGCATGGCCTGCTCGGCGGGCACGGCCAGCCCTTGCGCCCACAAAGCCGGGGCCAAGCGCAGCAAGGCCTGCGCCGTGGGCAAGGCCGGGCAGCGCGGCCCCAAGGGCAGGCGCTGGCCATAGGCCGCAAAGGCATTGCCGGCCCAGCACAAGTTGGGCCCTTCTGGGACCCGAATTTTTTCAGGCGCGCCCACCTGCAAAGGCCCCAGTGCCTGCCAGCCTGCGGGTGTGGCATCCACGGCCGCGCGCCAGCCGTAGCTGGCGCTGTAGACCTCGTCCATGCGGGCGTCCAAAAGCGCCAGCACCGTGAGGTCTTCAGACGGTTGCAAGTGGCCCGATTGCAGCCACACAAAGCGCGCCTCTTCGGCCACGGCCAGCAAGGTGTCCACCGGCAACACCGGCAGGTCAGCACCAAAGGCCAGGCCTTGGGCCACGGCGCAAGCGGCGCGCAGGCCCGTGAACGAGCCCGGCCCACGGCCAAACACAATGGCATCCAGCGAGGCCAGCGGCATTTGGGCCTCGGCCAGCATGGCCAGCACCGCAGGAATCAAAGTGCTGGAGGCTTGCGCGCCGCCGGGCAGGTTTTGCGTCCAGACCTGATCACCGCAGGCCAGGCCCAAGGACAAGACATCGGTGCTGGTGTCAAAGGCCAGCCAGCGCCCGGCGGTGAGGGCGGCCTTCACGGTGGGCTTCCTTGCGTGGTTGAGGTGGGTGATGCGGTGGCCCCAGGCGCCAGGGCCGGTGCAGGTTTGCTTTGGCGCACGCCAAACAAAATGCCAGCCGTCACCAGGGCCAGCCCGGCCAGCAAATTCCAGTGCATGGGTTCGCCCAAAAACCAAACCGCGCCCAGCGCCGACAGGCCGGGCACCAGCGCCGTGATCATGGTCGAGCGCACCGGGCCAAAGTGGCGCACCATCTGGGTGAAGGTGATGCCCGAAATCACCACCGAGCCCACCCCCTGAAACACCGCTTGGAACAAGATTTCAGTCCACGGCACTTGCCCCAAGTGGGTCTGCAGCACGCCCAGCATGACCAAGCCCAGATAAACCGGCACAAAGCTGACAAAGGCAAAGGCGGCGATGGCCATGGTGGCACGCACCGCGTCCAGGCCATGGCGGCGCACCGTCACGCTGTAAGCGGCCCAACAAAAGGCCGCCGTCATGAACAGCAAATCGCCTTTCCAGACCTCGCCACCGCCAAATGCCATGAGCAAACTCGCGCCCCCCACCAGCACATCGCCCAGCACAATCAAGCCCAGGCCCACGGCCCGGGCCGATGACACTTTTTCTCGCAGCACCAGCCAAGCCAAAAGCGTGGTCCACAAGGGCAAACTGCCGGGCATCAAAACAGAAGCGTGCGTTGCGGGTGCAAAAAAGAAACCGTTGTAGGCCAGCACGGCATAAAGCATGCCGCCCAAAAAACCCGCCTGCACCGTGGGTGCCAAGGGCAAGGGAGACAAGCCGCAAAGCGAGCCCACCTTTTGACCCGCTTGCCGGGCTGGGCGCATGAGCCACCAAGCCCAGGGCAGCAAGATGGCGCTGGCCCCCAAAACGCGCGCCAACGCGATGTCCAAAGGCAGCAAGCCCCGAGACGCCGACGCACGCGCAATGACGATGAAGCCCGTCCAGCTGAGCACCGTGATGACCGCCGAGGCCAAGCCCACGGTTTTTGAAGAAAATCGCATGGCCCGAATGATACGGCCCCGCCGTGCCAGGCTCTGGCCATTAGACTCACTGAATGAGCTTGTCACGCGCAACGCGCCCCCTTTTTCCTGTGTGGTCGATGGCCGTGTGCGCTGCGTTGACGTTGGCCTTGACCAGCACACTGCCAACACCCGTCAGCGCACAGACTGCGTCCAACACCTACAAGCAAGACCCCTTAGCGCAGGCCCACCCCACCGCGCTGCCTCCTGCCTTGCTGAAAACCTTGCG
>CAMCNQ010000088.1 GCA_945875955.1 Limnohabitans sp. Rim8
GGAATCAGGACGGACTGTTTTGGCATTAACGCCACAACAGATAGCCCCCCGGACAAGCCGGAGGATTGGACGGCCCAACGAATTCAAGTTCACATCTTTCATGCATGTGCTCCTTCATTCGCTTTTCCGAACAATTCTGTGAATCTTTCAGCTTCAACGTGAGAGCGACCGGTTTCCCGTGCATCTCGCTCTGCTTGATCGCGCATGCGCTTGGCGGCTGAAATTCGAACCAACACGGGTTGTTGTTCCAGCAAAGCCTCTAATCTGTCTTGTGCCTCAGGCTCCCACGGCACGGTGGTGTTGGGCGCAGAGCGACCCAAGGTGCCCTCAATCTTGTCCATCTCGGTGCCCAAGGGCAGGATGTGAAAGAGCGCGTCAAACAGACCGTTGCAAAACTCTTGAATGATGTAAGTGGCACCCGCATAACCCATGAACGGCGTACCGGTGTGGCGGCGAATAATGGGAAGCGGAAAACTGGCCGGGATGAAGCTGGTCTTCATCATGCCGCCGCCACCACACTCCGCCAAATAAATGCGCTCGTTGTAGCTGCCGTACAAAATGAGTGGTGTTTTTTCGGTCACCAGTTTGCGCACTTCAGCGTTGTCTGTTTTGGCACCCGCTATGCGTGAGATGGCAAAGTTACAAGGCAGGCCCATCTCGTCTTCCAAGAAATGGCGAATGCCGCGTGTGTAAGTTTCGTTGGCCACCACGCCGAAGTTGGCGGTGCCGAAAAAGTCTTGGGTGACCGAGCGCCACAAATCCCAAATCGGTTTGATGGTGCTGTGCTTTTCTCTTTCGATGAAGGGCTCTGGATCGAGGCCCAGCAACTCACCCAAGGAGCGCAAGAATTTGGTGGTGCTGTGCAGACCAATGGGGGCTTGCAGATATGGACGCTCCAAGGCTTCACACAACATGCGGCCAAATTCGCGGTACATGCAAATGTTGACATCGGCTTCCACCAACCGCGACACGTCAGCGAGGTGCGAGCCCAATGGAAACACCATGTTGACGTCAGCGCCAATGCCTTGCACCAAGCGGCGAATTTCAGCCAAATCGCTGGGGCAATTGAAGGTGCCGTAGCTGGGCCCAATGATGTTGACCCGAGGACGTTCGCCCTCTTTGCGCTCGCGCTTGGGCACGTGTTTGATGCCGTACTGCTGCCAGAGCCAGTACATGGCGCGGTTGGCACATTGCCACTGGTCTTCGTCAATGGTGCGCGGCAAGAAGCGTTGCAGGTTGGTGCCTTCAGGCGTGACACCACCACCGATCATCTCGGCAATCGAACCTGTCACGACGACCGAGGGCAAATCAGGATTGAGCGTGGCGTGTGCACGGCGCATAGCGCCTTCTGTGCCCTCACGCCCTAATTGCTCTTCAGCCAAACCCGTGACCACAATGGGCAGTTCATGGGGCGGCAGTGCATCGGTGTAGTGCAAAACGGATGTGACAGGCAAGTTCTCGCAGCCCACCGGGCCGTCAATGACAACTTGCAAGCCTTTGATGGCGGTGAACACATACACCGCTCCCCAATAGCCGCCTGCGCGATCGTGGTCAAGAACCAGCATCAGATCATCGCCTCCGCTTTGCGTTTTTTGGCCAACTTTTCAAGTTGTCTGCGCGTTTCGGCCTCAAACTCTGGACGGTTTTGGGGCACCCCGTGTGAAGCCTCCCAAACACCCGCTGCATGACCGGTTCCGGTCTCGCCAAAGAAGGCTTTCATTTCATCAAAGCGGGACTTGTTGGCAATCGCACCGTTGATGACTTGCGCCAATGAACCTGCTCCAGCTGGCCCCATCAAAGGGCGTGCAGAAATGAGGTTGGTGAAATACAGGCTGGGAATGCTGAGTTCTTTGGCCGCTTGCACCACCGGTGTGGTGCCAATCGCCAAATCAGGCTTCCATTCATGCATCGCAGCCAGGTCTTGTTCAAGGGAGGCACGGTATTGAACATGCACGCCGCGTGCCTGCAACCATTCACAGTCCGAAGCGCTCCAAGGCGTTTTGGGGCAGGCGGTTCCGACATAGCGCAAATCCGCACCACTCTCGACCAACAAACGCGCCACCAACAACTCAGAGCCTTCATAGCCACTGAGGGTGATGCGGCCTTTGATGGGCGACTTGGCCAGACCGGCTTTGATGGCACCCAGCATGATGTTTTTCACCATGTCGATTTGGGCTTGCGGCACATTGGCCGCGTTGCCGATGGCTTGCAACCATGCTTCTGTGCCGTCGTGGCCCACTGGGGCTGAGCCCACTATTGGCCGTCCGGCTGCTTCAAATTCGCGAATGCTGGCGGTGTAAAAAGGGTGGATGGCGGCCACGGCGACACAGTCCAGCGCCGCATACAGTTCGCGCCACTCACGCGTCGGCACCACAGGGCCGGCGGCAAGGCCCATGGGCTCCAGCATGCGGCCGATGATCATGGGGTCGGCTGGGAACATTTCACCAATCATGGTGATGGTCGGCTTGTCAGAGCGGCCCGTACGAGGCGCTTGAACCGGGCCGGCCACAATTTCTTCCCGTGCATATTTGAGCATGGCACCGGCCAAAACATCTTTGGCTTCGGCATGGGTGGGCACGCCAAAACCGGGCACGTCGACACCGATGATGCGCACGCCGTTGATCTCTTTGGGCAGCAACTGCAGAGGCACGCCGCTGGCAGTAGGCACACACAAGTTGATGATCACAATGGCATCGTATTTTTCGGGGTCGGCTTGGTCGTAAACAGACTCGCGAATGTCTTCGAACAACTTGCCTGTGACCAGCGATTCAGAGTTGAAAGGCACGTAGCCCACACTGCGCCGGGCACCGTAGAAATGAGAAGTGAAGGTCAAGCCATACACACAGCAGGCCGATCCCGACAATATGGTGGCGGTGCGGCGCATCCGAAGACCCACACGCAGCGAGCCAAAGGCGGGGCACATGCTTTGCGGTTGATCGTGCGGCCCTGCTTTGGGGTCCACCGGATAATCCTTGGCGTATTGCGCCAACACTTCAGACTTGCCTGAAGCCTTGGCTGCCGCCAGCATTTTTTCACCGCCCGAGTGGCAGCCCATGCCATCACCCTCGATGGTGGTGCTCATGCCTGCAGGTGCTTGCGAGGCCGGGACGATGGGAATCGTTTTGCTCATGGCTTCAAACTTCGTCGTACACGACTTCGAGCGTGGGCTTGCTGGTGTCTGTCTTGCCGCACATGTCAAATTGGGTGGCTGGCTCAAGGATCACATCGCGCCCCACAGCTGATGCGGCAAACAAGCCCAACAACTGGTCTTGTGTCATGGGGTTCGGACGAATCGGCACTGACGTGGCCACATTGGCGGCCAATTCGGCAAACATCGGTCCCCACACCGATTCGGGGCGGCCAATGATTTCGTAGCTGGCGCTCTTTCTGCGAATGTCTTCGTTGGCAGGAATGGTGGACAGCACCGGGATGCCCACCTTTTCTGCAAAGTTGGCGGCTTCGCCAGTACCGTCATCGCGGTTGATGACCATGCCGGCCACGCCCACGTTGCCGCCCAGTTTGCGGAAATATTCGACCGCAGAGCAGACGTTGTTGGCCACATACAGGGACTGCAAATCGTTGCTGGCCACCACAATGACTTTTTGGCACATGTCGCGTGCAATTGGCAGGCCAAAGCCGCCGCAGACCACGTCACCCAAGAAGTCGAGCAGCACATAGTCAAAGCCCCACTCGTGAAAGCCGAGTTTCTCGAGCAACTCAAAACCGTGGATGATGCCGCGTCCGCCGCAGCCGCGTCCCACTTCGGGTCCGCCCAATTCCATGGCATAAACGCCATCGCGCTTGAAGCAAACATCGCCAATGGCAACCGCTTCACCGGCCAATTTTTTCTTCGATGAAGTCTCAATGATGGTGGGGCATGCGCGGCCACCAAACAACAAACTGGTGGTGTCGCTTTTTGGATCACAGCCAATCAGCAAAACTTTCTTGCCTTGCTGGGCCATCATGTAACTGAGGTTAGCGAGTGTGAAACTTTTGCCAATGCCGCCTTTGCCGTAGATGGCAATGATTTGCGTTTCTTTGGTAGGTGTCTGTGTGCTCACGGGCTCTGGGTTCAGAGCGGCCTCGCTGCGCAGTCGGTCCACAAATTGGATGGTTTGTTCGGCGGGCGTGGGGTTTGTTTTCATGCGTGGGCGCTCCAGTCCAGGACCATTTTGAGACAAGCTGCATCACCGAATGCGGTTTCATACGCATGGGCTGCAGAATGAGCGGTTTGAACATGGGTGATCAAACCTTTGAGGGAAAGCTGACCGGTATTGATCAACTGGTTGACGGCCAATAAATCAGGGCGCTTCCATTCACCGGACATGCGAATTCGGGCTTCACGCAAAACGGCTTGAGCGGTCGAAAAGTACAGGTTCTGATTGAAAGAGCCCGCCATCACCAACTCACCACCAGGGCGAATTCTTTGGATCAAAGCGTCCAACAGCAGGGTGTCCCCACTGACGTCATAAATGGCTTGGTAGGCTCTGTGGTCATCGTCTTCTGGCCGCATCACGGTGTAACCATCTGCACCATGGGCGCGTTCAGGCTGTGTTTCCCAAACCGTGGGTGGGGCAAAACCGGCAGCCACCGTCAGGCGCGCCAGCAATCGGCCCAACACACCGTGACCCACGATCAGGTCGGGCGGGGTAAAAGGCTCTTGCCCACCACCACCAGAGACGGCGTGGTAAGCGGTGGCAGCAAGCGCCAACAAGACACCGTCTGCCCCCCAGGAATCAGAAATGGGGAAAGCCTTTTGGTCTGACACAACCAAACGCGAGGCCGCTCCACCAAACAGACTTTTCACACCCGTGAAGCAATTGGCACCGGGCACGAAAACTGTTTGACCTTCTTTGAGCTTGGCACCCAAGGGTGCTTTGACCACCTGGCCCACGGTCTCATAGCCTGGCACCAGAGGATAGGTACTGCCCATCAATGCAGGCATGCTGCCATCCCACAACATCCGTTCTGTGCCTGTGCTGATGCCGCTGTAATGCACAGCGACTTCAACTTCACCCGTTTGCAGCTGTGGCAGGGCCAAGGCCTGCAAGGACAACTGCCTGGGATGGTCGAAAACGACTGCGATTGATTTCATGACTGTATTTTTAATCTTACACTTGGATGCGTCAAATAAGATTTACATTAATTGGGAAATTCTAGGGTAAACACTGAGGTTTACGGCCCACAAGAATCTGTGCATGGATGGGCATGGTGTTTGGGGCACGCTCAATCTGCACAAATCCAGCCTCTTGCATCAAGCCCATCAGTTCTTCCGGGGTGCGCAGGCGGCCCGCCCCCATGGCCAAAAGGTAAAAGTGGAAATACGCATCCGACTGTGTATAGCCCTCATGGGCATCTGATTGGGTTTGCGCCATGGGTTCGGCCAAAAGCAGCACGCCCCCCACTGGCAGTGCTGCGTGTATCTTTTTTAGCAACAGCTTGACCACGTCATCCGGGTGGTCATGGGCCACCCGCACCAAGGTCACCAGATCGGCACCTTGGGGCAAGGGGTCAAGCAGGAAACTGCCGGGGCACAAGCGCATGCGGTCGAGCAAGCCCTGGGCACTGACATTGGCTTTGGCCAAGTCCAAGACCGGGGGCAAGTCAAACAACTGCAGTGTCAAGTGCGGCGCGTGTCTGGCCAACTCACTGGCAAATCGCCCCTTGCCGGCCCCCACATCAAGCACACACCGATGGTCGTCAAAAGCATAGGACGACAAGATTTCCTGGACCACAAAACCTTGCGATGCAGCCATCAAATCGGAATACCGACTGAACTTGTCTTTGGGCGCGCGGTCTGCGGCTTTTTCATCGTGGGCATATGGCCAGTATTCGGCCATTCCGCCCTGCCAAGCGTTCTTCATGAAACCCAAGGGGTCTTGCATGTCGCCATAAAGCAAGTGGTTGTGTTCAATCATGGCGCCAATACCGGGGTGTATTGCCAAAGGCACCCCCAGCGGGCCCAGCCCAAAACGCGAGCGGCTTCTGAACTCAAGCAAACCCAAGGACACCGCAGACAACAACAAGCGCTGCAAGACCGGTTCGGGTACACCGACGCGTAGGGCAATTTGCTTCAAATCAGCCGGTGCTTGCTGCAGCATTTTGAACAAATCCAGGCGCACACAGCCCAGCAAAACCTGGGTGTAAACAAAGCCAGACATCAAATCAAACAACTTTTGTGTTCGACGCCGTGTGACCCAGCGCGTCAACGGGTTGCTCAAAGACCATTGGTAAAGCTTGGGGCTGGCATTCAAGCGCTCAAGCCATTGAAGAAACCGGTCATGCCAAGACGTGACGTCGGGCAAAGAGTAAGGCGTGTTGTTGATGTTCACAGGCTGGGTCATGGCTGGCTTGAGTGAGGATTAACGGGTCAAGGCAGAAGGTGATTTTTTGGCTTTGGGGCCCTTCAGGTTCATGGCCTTTTTCCGGTAGCTCTCGCACATGGACTTGGGCACCAAACGCTCGGACTCCAGCATCACCAACTGCCTGAGCATGTCGCGGCAGGAGCAATCTGGAATGGCTTGGGCGGCTTGGGCAATGAGCCCATCAAAGTGCACAATAGCGCCGTCCAAACCCATGGCTTGGGCAGAGCTGGGGCGCTCGTTGAGCGTGTCTTGCCCCACAGGTTTGCCCAAACTGGCAATGTCACCCAGCACATCGCGGATGTCATCGGCCACCTGGTAAGCCTCACCCAAGAAAGCCCCCAAGGGCGCCCATGGCTCTGGTGAATGGCCGCTGGCGATGGCCCCCGCACAGGTTGCAGAGACAAAAAGAGCGCCTGTTTTTGCACGTTGGTATTGGGCCAAATCCGCAGTGGTTTCGCACTCCCAAGCCTGTCCCGCCACAATGCCATGGGGCAAACCCACGCCGCGCGAGAGGTTGTCCATCAGCTCCAGCAGGCGCGCCGGATGCTGGCGACCCGCACGCAACAAGACTTGGTAAGCCATCACGATCAGGCCGTCGCCGGCCAACAAGGCCAAGGGTTCGTTGAAGGCCTTGTGAACCGTCGGTTGGCCGCGCCGAAAATCGGCGTTGTCAAAGGTCGGCATGTCGTCATGCACCAACGAAGCGCAGTGCATGAACTCCAAGGCCACGGCAGCGGCGTTGGTCAGTTCTGGGGCATCATCGCCACACGCGGTGGCCACGGCCAGACACAGTTGTGGCCGAATCCGCGCACCGCCGGAAAAAACGGCATGCGCCATGGCGGCCTGCAGCCTTGGCGGTGCCCCAACCCCGGCTGCAGCGTTGAAATGAAACTTCAGTGCCTCTTCTGCGCGCGTCAAAAGACCCATAAATCCCCCTTGTTTCAGGAGTGCGTCAACGAAACATGACACCCATTGGCGTCAATATATCAGTACGAAATGGGTTGTCAATACATGTTGACACTTGGTTTTGTTCTTGGTTTGGACGGCGTGTGCCGTCGCATGGGCCTTGTGGCTCAAACCGCCATGGGTCGCAAAAGCCCATCGCACAGGGCTGGTCGGTGTTTTTTGAAGGGCAAAGGAGCGCGAAATGCGCCACCCATTTGTTGCGTTGTTTACACGCCACGCCTGCTTCAGCAGGAGAGATTGGCGCCAATCACCTGGGGCTGTAGTGGTGCACAACAGGGCAGGCATGGCCACTGCAGTTCAAATTCATGATGCGGTCAAAAGGCCGTTTACAGCCTTTTGAGAGGCGCACAGAGGTGATCAAAAGCGCTGGTTATTTCGCCGTTTGCAGGCTTTTATTGAGAAACTGGGTGACTTGGTTCAAACCCAGTTGCGCCTGCTCTTCTTGCAGCAAATGCCCCAGTTTGGGCAGCAAGACGGTTTGGGAGTCCGCCAAAACACCGGCATAACTTTGGGCGTTGCTGCTGGGGATCATGCGGTCTTCTTGCCCCCAAATAAGCAAGGTCGGAGCGGTGATTTTTTTCAAACGGGGCACAGGGTCGGTGTAAACCGTCTGCTGGCCGCGCTCCAAAATGGCCCCTCGAACGCCAGGCGCTCTGAGCATGTCCCAGTAGCGCTCAACCAAGCGCTCATCCAAGGCACTGGCATCGTAGAAGGCCGGTTCAAGGGATTTTCGAACCATGTACTTGGGCAAGAAAAACTTCATCAAGCCCATGACCGCAGGCATGGCATAGGGTTTGGTGCCTATGTCTTCGGCTTTGGGAAAGCCGTCAGGTGCCATCAAGACCAGGGCTTTGACGCGTTGCCCTTGGGCAGCTGCAAAAGTCCAGGCCATTTTGCCGCCCATGGAGTGGCCAATCACCGACAGTTCAGCGATGCCCAGTTTGTCTACAAACTGGGTCAATGTCGCCAAATCCTGCTCCTCTGAATAATTGTTGGCAGGGCTGGGGCCGGTCAATCCGAAGCCGGGCAAATCCAGCCTGATCACGCGGTAGTGCTTGTCCAACTGGTCAGCCCAATCGTCCCAAGTTTGCAAACTGGAACCAAAACCGTGCAACAACAACAGCACCGGCGCGCTCGTGGGACCTGTGTCTTTGTAGTGGATGTCCAAACCACCGACTTCAATCACCTGCATCGAGGGCTTGGCGTAACGTTTGTCCAGCTCAGAAGCAGACATGTCGGGGGTCCAAAAGGCGAACACCACGGCGGCCAAAATCAAAACACCCAGAAACAACCACTTCATCGTCATGCTGTCAACCTGTCCATCTGCTTTTAGAACCATTATGTAAGGAAAACAAGGGCTGAGCGCCGAGCCGCCGGTGCGTGCACCGGGCTTTGCAGTCAACTTCGCACCCCATGCACTCAGGCGAACTGCAAAGCCGCCAAACTGGCGTACAAACCCGCGCGGGCCATCAACTGGGCATGTGTGCCCTGCTCCACCAAACGGCCTTTGTCGAGCACCCAAATGCAATCTGCGCGTTGCACCGTGGCCAAGCGGTGCGCAATCACCAAGGTGGTTCGCCCTTGCATGGCCGTGTCCAAAGCCGCTTGCACCATGCGCTCGCTGTTGGCATCCAAAGCACTGGTGGCCTCGTCCAGCAGCAGCAGGGGTGGGTTTTTCAAGATGGCCCGGGCAATCGCGATGCGCTGGCGCTGTCCGCCCGATAAGCGCACGCCCCGGTCACCCAAATAGGTGTCGTAACCCTGTGGCAATTGGGCAATGAATTCTTGCGCAAATGCAGCCTGCGCTGCCGCGTGGACCTGCTCGTCTGTGGCTTCGGGTTTGCCGTAACGAATGTTCTCCATCACGGTGCCGGAAAACACCACCGCTTCTTGAGGCACAACGCCAATTCGGCTGCGCAAAGCGGTCAAGTCCATTTGCGCAATCGGCACACCGTCAAGCAAAATGCGCCCGCTTTGTGCCGCATGAAACCGCATCAAGAGCGAAAAAACCGTGGTTTTTCCGGCCCCGCTGGGGCCCACAATCGCCACCGTTTGACCGGCTTTGACCTCGCCGCTCAAGTCATCAACGGCCATTTGGCCTGGCCGCGAAGGGTAATGGAAGTTGACCCCGCGCAAATCCAAGGTCGAGCCATTTTGGGGCCAAGCCACTTGCACGGCATGGTCTGGCGAACGGACGTCCGAATGGGTGTGCAGCAACTCCATCAAGCGCTCTGTGGCACCGGCCGCACGCAAGACATCGCCATAAACCTCGCCCAAGACCGCAAAGGCGCTGGCCAGCAAGATCACGTAGACCACGGTTTGCCCCAACTCCCCGGCTGACGTGGTGCCTGCATGCACCGACAACGTGCCGACATACAAACCCCAAAGCAGGGCCGCACTGGTCGTCAAAATGATGAAAGCCACCAACACCGAGCGCGCCAAGGTTCTGCGCAAGGCGGTGGCCAAGGCCTGTGCCGTCGCGCCGCTGAAGCGGTCGGCTTCGCGCTTTTCTGCGGTGTAACTTTGCACCACCGAAATGGCATTGAGCACTTCGGAGGCGATGGCGCTGGAGTCGGCAACACGGTCTTGGCTTGCGCGCGACAAGCGCCTGACCCTGCGGCCCAAATACACACTGGGAAAAACCACCACCACCAACACGGCCAGCACTTGAAGCATCAACAGGGGGTTGGTCCAAATCAGCATGGTGATCGCACCCACGCCCATGACCACATTGCGCAGGCCCATGGACAACGAGGAGCCCACCACGGTTTGCACCAAAGTGGTGTCACTCGTCAAACGCGACAGGACTTCGCCCGATTGGGTGGTTTCGAAAAAGGTGGGGCTTTGCTCAAGCACATGGGCATACACCGCATTTTTGACATCGGCGGTGATTTTTTCGCCCAACCAACTCACGGTATAAAAGCGCGCCGCCGAGAACATGGCCAAGGCAGCCGCCACAAAAAAAAGTTCTAAGAATTTTTCGGCCAACACATGGGGTGTGGAGACAGCACCCAAGCCCTGGTCAATCAACGAGCGCATAAACCACGGAAAAGCCAGCGTGGTGCCAGCGGCAAGCAGCAAAAACAAACCCGCCAAAACCACTTGCACACGGTAGGGCCGGATCAACGGAAGACGTCCGGACAAAGATTTGGGAGAAGATTTCATAGTTTCCGATTATCAACACATTGCATTTTGCGACTGCCCAGGCACCTGACTTCTTGCGCCTTTG
>CAMCNQ010000089.1 GCA_945875955.1 Limnohabitans sp. Rim8
GTGCAATGACAACACCCAGGAAATACGCTGCGGGGTGCAGCGGGGTGGTGAGCAGGCGGGGCAGGGTGCCTCGTTCACGTTCGGCTGCGATCACCGCGACGGTGCCGCCAAGGCAGCTGAAAAAAAGCGCTGCGCCCACCAAAATGCCAGCGGCTGCGGCATCCAGACCGGCGCGCATGTTGTCGTTGTGGGCATACACCAAACCGAACAAGAGCATCATGGTTGAAGGAAACACGGCCCAAAAAATCAGGCCGCGCTTTTGCCGCCATTGCTCAAGCAACAAGCGTTGCGCCACTGCCAGTGTTTGTACCCACAAAAGATGGCTGCTGTGCATCACAAAGACCGCTTAAATGTGGCCGCATCTGGCAGCACGGTCTCCAAAGCTTTTGCCGACATCAGCACACCCGGTATGCCAGCACCCGGGTGGGTGCTGGCACCCACCATGAAGAGGTTTTCAATGTCTTCGCTGAGGTTGTGGGGCCTGAACCAAGCGCTTTGCAAAAGAAGGGGCTCAAGCCCAAAGGCGGCGCCTTGATAAGACAACAAATTGTCCTGGAAATCTTGCGGGGTCGTCATGAACGATACCGTCAGGTGTTCGCTCAAGTGAGGCAGAACCGTCTCTTCAAGCGCTTTGGCAATGGCAGCGCGATATGGCTCCGCATGCGCAGCCCAATCGGTACCGCTGAGCAGGTTGGGTACTGGTGCCAGCACATAAAAGGTATCGCAGCCCTCAGGCGCCATGCCCGGGTCGGTGGCTGATGGGCGATGCAGGTAAAGGCTGAAATCTTCGGGCAAATGGTGTTTTTTGAAGATGTCTTTCAGCAGGGCTTCATAGCGCGGGCCCAGCAGCATCATGTGGTGCGGCACGTCGTCGTAGTGTTTGTTGGTGCCAAAGTACCAAACAAAAAGTCCCATGGAATACTTGCCTTTTTCTATTTTGGCGTCGGTCCACACCTTTCGGTGTTGCGGCTCGATCAGGTTCTTATAGGTCCAAGCCGTGTCGGCATTGCAGACAACGATGTCGGCAGGAATGCTTTCGCCGGTGGCCAGCGTGACGCCGCAAGCGCGTCCATCCGCGACCTCAATGCGGCGAACCTCAGCGCCGGTGCGCAAACTGCCGCCCATGCCTTCGATCAAATCCACCAGGCCATTGACCAAAGCCCCTGTGCCACCCATGGCCCAGTGCACGCCAAAGCGCCTTTCCAGCGCGTTGATGAGTGAGAACACGCAAGTCACAGAAAACGGATTGCCGCCAATCAAAAGCGCCTGCAGGCTCATGGCTTGGCGCAACTTGGGGTGTTTGAGGTGTGTGGCGACCATGGCATGCAAGCTGCGCCAGCCCTTCATGCGGACCATGGATGGCACCGCCTTGAACAGATCGCCCATGCGAACAAATGATTCGCAGCCCAAAGCCTCAAAGCCCAGTTGATAACAAAGGTCCGCCTCTGCCATGAAAGCGGTAAAGCCAGGTCCGGCGCTGGGGTCTATGCGCAGAACCTCGGCGCGCATGCGCTCGGGGTCTCCGCTGTAATCGAAGTGGTCACCGTCGTCGAACCGAATTCGGTAAAAAGGCTCGAGTAAACGCAATTCAACATCATCGGCCAATTGGCGTCCAGCCAAGCCCCACAACTCCTCCAGTAGAAAGGGAACGGTGACGATGGTTGGGCCCGCGTCAAAGGTGTAACCATCGACATTCAGCACGCGAGCCCGGCCTCCGGGCGCATTCAATTTCTCGAGCACCTGTACCCGATAGCCTTTGGCAGACAAGCGTATGGCGGCCGCCAAGCCCCCAAAACCGCTGCCAATCACCAGGGCCACAGGGGCTTGGGAATCGGCCATTCTCAGGGTCTGCTCAGTGGTGATTGCGTTCATCGGCATAAACCCATGGTTTTGTCACTGTGGTTTTTACAGTGGAAAAATAGGATGATCAGTGTTCCGCAGACATTCTGATTCAAAGCCAGAAAACAGGCGTGCGCTTTGACCAATGACCTTGGCTTGGCATTTCCCATTTTGGAGACACGATGAAAAGTGCCTTTTGACGCTTGCGCGCGGACATGCAGGCGGCGGCCGAGGGCACAAAACCCAGGGCATCTTCGCCTTAAGGTTTGGGAAAACCATTGCGCCCGGGGAATTCAGGTGCAAGCTCCCTGGCATTGGGCATTTTTAGCCAAAGTCTGAGCATGCGTCGGCGGTGGGCCACGTCTTCATGGTCTTCAAAATCGGTGCGCGAATGCAGCACCGCATAGTTGTTGGCAAATTGCAGGTCACCCGGCTCCAGCAACATATCGACCCGTATCTCTGGTGAATGCATGATGCGGTCAAAACAATCCAGGGCCTCGATTTCAACATTGGACAAGGGCACGCCTTTGATGCTGCAGCCCAACTCCAAATATTGACGCAAATAGCGGCAACTCAATTTGCCCTTGTGGTAACTGAAAATTGGCGACAGACTGGGCTCAGGCTCACACAGATGTTCAAAATAAAACAGCCGGAAAAACAGCCCCAGATATTCAGGGTGCTTTTCTAGAATTTCATTGTAAATACTGGCCACGCTGACCAGGCTGCTCACGCCGCCTTGCTTGGCTTTGCGCACACACAGCAGCCCCACGACATCAGACGGATCACTGTGATAAGGCAAATAAAGATTGGTTTGGTAAACGCGTGTGCGAATGTCTTTGGGATCGCCCACCGCCATGACTTCGCCCAATAAATCGCCTTTCGGGTTCTGACACACAGGCAAGCCCAGATGCAAGCCAAGCCCGTAGTAAACCGCATTCAACGCTTCTTCACTGTAGCGATCGACGGGCAAGCCACGCCAAAGGGCAAACCCTCTGCCGTTTTCCAGAACCTCGGCCAAGTCCGCCATCAATGTTGTCAAAGCCTGACCGATGGGAAAGTCTTCACGGGTGAAATGGGGGAAATGCAGACCTTTGTGTTTGAGCGATGCCAGTGCCTCATCCAGGGCTTAAATTTGTGATGGATCGAGGTGGTGTATCCAGCTGGGATCGTTTTGTATATCTTTGCCAGTCCAGGCCGCTGGGCCCCTGACGGCTTGCTTTAGCACCATGCTCATGAGCGGCCTTTTTTCTCAAAGTAGTCAGGGTCCCAGTAGGGGTCGAGTTTTTGGGTGAAAGCGGGCAAGTCTTCAAAAAACGGCAGCGCCCCACCTTTCACCGCACAAAACTGCCAATTTGCTTTGCCTTCTACCGTATGCCGCCCACGGTAATCGGTGAAATCTCCTCGGGTGGCCATGGATACCCAGACTGGACCGTCCAGACCTTCGTACAGAAGGTTGATGTCGGCGCTGAACAGGAAGGCCGACACAAAATAAAAGGGCGCATGGGCAGCGCCTGGCTGCCGCGATGTCAGCACCGAATAACGGCAAAACGGCTCATCGATTTTTTCAGAACCCCAAGTGCGCTTTAAAAAATAGCGAATGACACCAGGGCGTGTCAAGTTGTCAAAAATACCCTGCCGCCACCAGTTCATGGTCAACAAACGGTAAAGCCAGGGCATACCCAAGGTGCCTCCGGCGGGACCGTAGCGCCTTTTTTTTCCGCTGAAACCGGTCGGGCTGACCAGCGCAAGCCGACGGATGCTGTTCGGCGCCTCGTCTTTGGCGCGGACAGCAAACTCGCTGGAGAGCGAAACCGCCAAAACATCTGCGGCATCTCCGCCATTTTCGGACTTGATCAGGGCCAGCGCCGCATGCAAAGCGTCGGTCATCAGGCGCGGTGTGTAAGCACGAACACTGCGTTCAGAAAAACCAAAACCCGGAAGTTCCAGGGCGTACACCGGACGCTGTTGCCGGTAATGTGTAAACAGGGGGGCAAGCTCGGCTGCCGAGGCCGCAGCGTTGACGCTGTGCACCAGCAACAGCGGTGGCAGCCCACGGGCCTGGCCTTCAGGCCCCGCGCTGTACAGGCTCAGGCGGCCCGCTGGCGAGTCCAAGTCGCGCCTCAAAGCGGACAGGGCTGGCGGTAGTGGCGGCGGTGGCGAAGATGATGATGATGTTGATGAGGTCACACCCCATGTTAAGGGCAATTTTGTCGAAACCGCGACAAATTCGATCGGGGTTTTATCTGTACCTGCGGTAAAAATCCAAAGCGTGTGCCAGTCCAGCGAGGCTGAGGCAAACAAACACTTCTATGGTCAATTCGGGTGGCGATGCAAATCGAAGCGCGAGCATCAACAGCCACCCAGGCAGCAAGCCTGCGCTGATGTCGGCAAAGCGCAACCCTCTTTGAGTTTGGGTGCTTTTGTAGCTTAAAAAAAGCCACTCGCAAAAGGTGAACAGAAGAATGGCATCTACCCAAATGACAGGAAGGCTGTTGGCGATCAAAGCGACGCTCCAAGGTTGAATGGCTTAAAAGTTTGTCCATTATCGGCCGAGGCAGGTTTGTCAAGCCGCTCGAGCGCCGGACACTTTTCATGGCACTGCCTTGCAGCCCCTGGTTTAAAAAGCGAGGGTCGCAGGGGGCTGAAACCTTTGGCCCTAAGCGATGGTCTTGCTCTTTTGGTATCATTTTTTTTGCTACATTCAACTACATATTGGTAACGCCTCAGGTCTGGCCTGTCAAACTCAGGCTTTGGCCATGACGGTAAAGTGAGGCTTTGCCTTCAAACGACATTCACCCCAAGGGAGCTTTTATGAAATCTCGTGCAGCCGTCGCCTTCGAGGCGGGCAAGCCTTTGCAAATCGTGGAGATCGATGTTGAGCCGCCGCGCAAGGGCGAGGTGTTGGTCAAGATCACGCACACCGGGATCTGCCACACAGACGCCTTCACACTCTCGGGCGAAGACCCCGAAGGTCTGTTTCCAGCCGTGCTGGGCCATGAAGGGGCGGGCATTGTGGTGGCGGTGGGCGATGGGGTCACCAGCGTCAAGCCCGGTGACCATGTGATTCCTCTTTATACCGCCGAGTGCGGCGAGTGTTTGTTTTGCAAATCGGGCAAAACCAACTTGTGTGTGGCCGTGCGCGCCACGCAGGGCAAAGGGGTGATGCCTGACGGCACCACCCGCTTTTCTTACCAAGGCCAACCCATTTACCATTACATGGGCTGCTCGACCTTCAGCGAATACACCGTTGTGGCCGAGGTCTCGCTGGCCAAGATCCGGCCCGATGCCAATCCCGAGCAATCGTGCCTGCTGGGCTGCGGCGTGACCACTGGGCTGGGCGCGGTCAAAAACACCGCCAAGGTGCAAGCGGGTGACACGGTGGCCGTGTTCGGCTTGGGCGGCATTGGTTTGGCCGTGGTGCAGGGCGCCAAGCTGGCCAACGCCGGCCGCATCATCGCGATTGACACCAACCCGTCCAAGTTTGACCTGGCGCGCACCTTTGGCGCGACCGACTGCGTCAACCCCAAGTACCACGACAAGCCCATCCAGCAGCTGGTTGTCGAGATGACCGGCTGGGGCGTGGACCACAGCTTTGAATGCATTGGCAACCCCAGTGTCATGCGCGCTGCGCTCGAGTGCGCCCACCGCGGATGGGGCCAGTCGGTCATCATCGGTGTGGCCGGTGCGGGCCAAGAAATTTCCACCAGACCCTTTCAGCTGGTCACAGGACGACGCTGGCTGGGCACGGCCTTTGGCGGCGTCAAGGGCCGAAGCGAACTTCCTGGCATGGTGGACGACGCCATGGCCGGGCGCATCGCGCTGGCCCCTTTTGTGACGCACACCATGGGGCTTGCCGACATCAACCATGCCTTTGATTTGATGCACCAAGGTGAGTCGATCCGCTCGGTGGTGCACTTTGAAGAGACCGCATGAAACGCACAGAACAACATGCCAGCTATGGTGGGCGGCAGGAGGTGTGGGTGCATGCATCCAGCACCCTGGGGTGCGAGATGCGCTTTGGGGTTTACCTGCCCGAGCCCGCCTTGCGCGGTCAAAAGTGCCCGGTGCTGTACTGGCTGTCGGGCCTGACCTGCACGGAGCAGAACTTCATCAACAAGGCGGGTGCGCAGGCGCATGCGGCGCGGCATGGCTTCATCGTGGTCGCGCCAGACACAAGCCCGCGAGGGGAGGCCGTGGCCAACGACGATGCCTACGACCTGGGCCAAGGCGCAGGCTTTTACCTCAATGCCACACAGGCCCCATGGACACCGCACTACCGCATGCAAGACTATGTGGCACAAGAGCTGCCCCTCTTGATTGAGCAGCACTTTGCAGCGAGTGACCGACGCGGCATTTTTGGCCATTCGATGGGCGGGCATGGTGCCCTGGTCACGGCGTTGAGACACCCGGGGCGCTACCGCAGCGTGTCGGCATTTGCACCCATCGCGGCGCCATCGCAAGTGCCCTGGGGCCAGAAAGCTTTGGGCGCATACCTGGGCCCAGGCCCCGAGGCTTGGCGCGCATGGGATGCGGTGGCGCTGTTGGCCACGGCGCGCCTGGAAAAGCTGCACCTGTGGGTGGACCAGGGCGATGCCGACGAGTTTCTACCGCAACTGCGCCCCGATCTGCTGCAAGCGGCCTGCGAGGCCGCGGGCCATCCGCTGACCCTGCGCATGCAGCCGGGCCATGACCACAGCTACTATTTCATTGCCACCTTCCTGGGTGAACACTTTGATCACCATGCGAAATATCTTTTGTAATTGAAGGTAAAAACCTGTGGCAAGGCCCAACTGGCCAGTGCGTTCAACCGTTGTCTTGTACTGCTGCGGGACGGATGAATTCGATCATGCTGGCCCTCGCTTTGCGCATTCGCAGTCGGCAAAAAACCTTGTTCAAGGCGTGGCTTGGTTTAAATTGGAGCCGCTGCTGACCGTCTCGAACCGGCGAAAAAAGGCTGTATTGCTACAAAGCACCTTGCACCCACATTTCTGCAGAAACCGTCTTCCTTGCTAAAAAAAGTCGCTGATCGTGCACCGCCGCAGCATGATGGCTTGTGCCAAGGCGGGCTTTCGTTCCCTCATCCAGGCTGAGATGATTGGATCGGCTTTGGGGGCCAATTTTGTTCTTTGATTTGTTGGCGCAACCCGTCCACAAAAGCCTGGCAAGCCAGAGACATTGAGCGGCCCTTTTTGTTCACCACGTAAACATCGCGTGAGACTTTGGGTTGGTTCAGCGGTTGGATCACCAGCTCTTGATAGGATGAAAACCTGGCGTAGGCCGACGGGATGATGCTGGGCCCACGACCGCTGGCCGTCATCCACAGCCCGGTGGACAAAAACGATATTTCATTCACCACCTGCAATGACACGCCGGCTGTGGCTGCTGCCACGTCCACCAGTTTGCGCACGCCGTAACCTGGTCGCCCTGCAATCACGGGGTGGCCTTTGAGGTCGCGCCAGCGGAGATTTTTGACGGCAGCCAGCGGATGGTCCGGTGCACACACCAGACACAGGCTGTCACGCATCAGGGTTTGCAGCTCCAACTCGCCACCCGAGTGCTCGGGTGTGCCGATGCCAAAGTCCACATGCTCGCCCAACACGCGCGATGAAAACTGTTCCGGTGCGCAGTCGTCCACCACCACTTGTACGTCCGGATATTTTTCACTGAACAGGCGAATGGCGGCTGGTAGCAAGATGCCCGCCAAGGTCGGCGTGATGGCAAGGCAGATCCGGCCGCTGCGCAGGCCGCTCAGGTCACCGAAGGTGGTACCCAGCGAATCCACGTCACGCAAGATGCGCTCCGCCACGGCCACCATGTCATTGGCCGCCTGTGTCGGTTGCAGCGAGCGCGTGGTCCGGTCAAACAAGCGGGTTTGCAAGCCATCTTCGAGTTGCCTGATCAGCACACTGATGGCCGACTGCGTCACAAACAACTGGACTGCTGCCGCTTTGAGCTTGCGCAATCGGTAGACGGCTAAAAAGGCGCGCAATTGCCGCAGCGTGGGTGAAAAGGTGTGCTTGGGTGTATTCATTCTGAAAAATCATAATTCATTCGGAATTTATCGATTTACAAAACAATGGATATGTTCTCCAATGGTCCTACAAAACCCCAGGAGATACAGCTTTGACCGACTCTGCACGCACTTACAAACGCATCGCGACCGAAGAAGGCTGGGCCACGCCGGAAATGATGAAGATGTACCTCAAGATACTGGAGACACGGTCCATTGACGACCCCGGTTTTTACAGCCTGTGGGGCTTTTTCGGCCAGAGCCAAGCGCCGCGCGCGCAGGATTTGTTCAACCGCATTCAGGACATGGGCGAGCGCCGCCTGGGTGACATGGATGCAACCGGCATTGACATGCAGCTGCTGCTGCTGACTTCCCCGGGTGTGCAGGTGTTTGATGCGCCCACGGCCAGCGCGCTGGCCATTTCCACCAACGACCAGCTCGCCGAAGCCATCCGCAAGCATCCCACGCGCTTTGCCGGACTGGCTGCAGTTGCGCCGCAGGCCCCGCAAGCGGCGGCCAAAGAACTGGAACGTGCGGTCCAACAGCTTGGCCTCAAGGGCGCGGTCATCAACTCGCACACGCAAGGCGAGTACCTTGACGATGAAAAGTACTGGGACATCTTTGCCGCAGCCCAAGCGCTGGATGTGCCCATCTACATCCACCCTAACACGCCATCACCCCAGATGGTGCAGCCCTTTCTTTCTCGCTGTCTGGATGCTGCGGTTTACGGCTTTCAGGCCGAGACCGGCTTGCACGTCATGCGCCTGATCGTGAGCGGTGTATTTGACCGTTTCCCCAAGCTCAAAATTGTGTTGGGCCATCTGGGAGAAGGCTTGCCATTTTGGCTTTACCGCATGGATTTCATGCACGCAGGCATCGTGCGGTCCAACCGCAGCGAGGGCGTTAAACCTTTGAGAAAAAAGCCCAGCGACTACCTGCGTGAAAATTTCTACTACACCACCAGTGGCATGCCGTGGGAGCCCTCCGTGACCTTTGTGCAGCAACAAATGGGTCACGACCGCGTGATGTATGCCATGGACTATCCTTACCAGTATGTGGCCGAAGAGGTCACCGCCATGGACAATTTGCCCTTGAGTGACGCGCAGAAAACCATGTTCTTCCAGACCAATGCCGAGCGCATTTTTAAACTGTAAATAACGGAGACAAAACACCATGACCACCACACGCAAACAGCGCTTTCTCGGCGCCTTAGGACTGGCCATTGCCGCCTTGAGCGGCGCTGCCTTGGCGCAACCAACGGCTTGGCCCAGCAAACCCATACGCCTTGTGGTCACCTTTCCTGCAGGGGGCAGCAGCGATGCCGCCGCCCGCATTGTGGCCCCCAAACTGGCCGAGCGTCTGGGCCAATCCGTGATTGTGGACAACAAGCCCGGAGCCGGTGGCGGTGTCGGGCTGGACCTTGTGGCCAAGTCACCTGCGGATGGCTACACCATTGTCTTGGCCTCCGCTGGTGGGCTGACGGCCAACCCGTCCCTGTATTCCAAACTGCCTTACGATCCTGCGCGAGACTTTGCGCCCATCACCACCTTCGGCACCAGTCCGTTTGTGCTGGTGGCCAACGCCGCGTTGCCCGCCAACAATGCCAAAGAAGTGATAGCGCTGGCCAAGCGCGAGGTGGGTAAGCTCAGTTATGCCTCGGGTGGCAACGGCACCGCCATGCACTTGTCGGGCGAGTTGCTCAAGTCCATGACAGGCAGCTACATCTTGCACGTCCCCTACCGTGGCAGCGCACCTGCGGTGATGGCCGTGATGGCGGGGGACACCTCGCTGGCCATTGCCGATATTGCATCGATACAACCACTGATCAAATCTGGACGCTTCAAGGTTATTGGGGTGATGGGCAAAGAACGCTCGTTATTGGCCCCTGATATGCCCACGCTGGCCGAAAGCGGGGTGCCGGGTTACGAGTCAGCAGGGTGGTTCGGCATACTCGCGCCCGCAGGTACGCCCAATGCCATAGTGGCACGCCTGAACACCGAGATCACAGCCGTGCTGGCGCTGCCAGAAATCAAAGAGCGATTCGCGGCGGCCGCGCTGGAGCCGCTGCCGTCCACGCCGGAGAGCATGGCCCAGTTGATGCGCACGGAAACGGTGAAATGGGCCAAAGTCATCAAGGAGTCGGGCGCCAAGGTGGACTGATTTTTTGTATGAAAGCTTTCCCTCAAGCAACACCTGAAAACTGGCTTTTGCTGGTGGGTGGCGTGTGCTGTGTGACAGCGCCTTGTTTGCCATGCCTGTCCAGCCCGCTGTAAACAGCGGCGCTCGACCCATAGAACACACTTGGACAGGATGCAGATTTCAGTCGATTTTGACGGGAAGAAAGATGAATTTTTCTGGGTCATTGGGCCACTGGTGTCAATCGCTTCCGATGTCAGGGTAGCGCTCAAAATTTTTCTTCACCAATTCCCTCAGCCAAATGAGGGAGGGTTCGTGGTTGTAAAGCGGATGCCAATACTGGTTGATGGCAAACGTGGGCAAGTCTATGGGCGGCTCTACGGCCCGAACATTGCCGTAAAGTGAATACACGTTGGCCAATTCCCATGGCACTGTGGCGATGAGGTCCGGTTGTTTTTCAATCAGCAAGGGGACGATCAAAAAGTGAGGCGTTTTCATCACAATTTGACGCTTGATGCCTCTTTCCTCAATGATGCTGTCGAATGAAACAGAGCTTCTGCCAGACAAGGTC